>DASSKS010000462.1:0-5665 GCA_035690245.1 Halococcus sp.
GGTCGGTCTCGCTGCTTCCATCTACTTGGTCGGAGAAGTCGTCGGCGCGCTGGTATTTGGGTATCTGACCGACTTGTATGGCAGACAGAAGATGTTCTTCATCACGATGGGTATTTATTTCGTTGGCGTTGCGCTGACGGGACTCGCGGTCGGATTCGCCACCTTTGCACTCTTTCGGTTCATCGCCGGTCTCGGTATCGGTGGCGAGTATTCGGCCATCTACTCGGCGATTGACGAACTGATACCGGCGGATTACCGGGGTCACGCAGACCTCGCGGTCAGCGGCAGCTACTGGATCGGTGCGGGAGCGGCTTCTATCATCACGCTGTTCTTCCTCGATACGCAGTTCTTCGGCAGCGGTGCCAACTGGCGGTACGCCTTCGGTTTCGGTGCGGTGCTCGCGCTGTTCATCCTCTTTCTCCGGCGGTACGTTCCAGAAAGCCCGCGCTGGCTCATGGTTCACGGGGAGGGAGAGGACGCAGAAGAGGTCGTTTCGGGTATCGAAGACACGGTTGCAGAAGAAACCGGCGCGGAACTCGAAGAACCGGACGACAGCGAGTCCATGAGTATGCGGCCAATCGGACGGGTCTCGCTTCGGAACCTCCTGACTACGGTGTTCAAGAATAATACCCGGCGTGCGATTCTCTGTTTCGTGCTGTTCGTCACACAGGCGTTTCTCTACAACGCGATTTACTTCACGTACACACTGATTTTGAACAAGTTCTACGGCGTTCCCCCGGACGTGACCCCGATATACGGCATCGCCTTCGCTGCTGCCAACTTCGTCGGAGCCATCGTGTTGGGGCGGTACTTCGATACAATCGGGCGGCGACCGATGATTACCGGTACGTATGGAATCTCGGGGATACTGCTGGCGATAACCGGCTACCTGTTCTTGATAGGCGCGCTCACCGCGCTCACACAGACGTTACTCTGGAGTGCGACCTTTTTCTTCGCCACGGCGGCGGCGAGTGCGGCCTATCTCACCGTGAGCGAAATCTTCCCGATGGAGGTGCGTGCACAGGCGATTGCGGTCTTCTTCGCCATCGGTCAGGCGGCGGGCGGCGTCGTCGCCCCGGCGCTGTTCGGACAGCTCATCGGTTCAGGACAGCCGATAAACGTCTTTTATGGCTATATCCTCGCCGCCGTGTTGATGATAATCGCCGCCATCGTGGAGTGGTTCTGGGGCATTGAGGCCGCCCAGAAGTCCTTAGAGGAAGTCAGCGCGCCGCTGTCGGCATTCGAGTCCGACGCGGATTCCGGCTCCGCTGCCTCCGGGTCCGGCGGTTCCGACTAGCCGCCCGGCGCTACCCGACATATGCAGCCCGAAATTTCTATACGCCACAGCGATAACAGCCCATATGCCGGCTCCCTTTCCACCGCCGATACTGCCGCGTCGAGAATCGAGCAATCGCTCGCCCCAACCCACGGAGGGACCAGTCGAGTTCTACGAAGAAGACGGCGTCTATACCCTCCGCATCGAGATGCCGGGCTACGAAGCCGAGAACGTCAGCGTCACGTGGCACGATGGAACCGTCTGCGTCTCGACATCCTTCGCCGAGGCGTCCGGCGGGAATCGAACCTATCACCGGGCGTTCTGGACGCCGAAGGAAGTCGACCCAGAGACGATTGACGCGCGCTATCGCAGCGGCATCCTCTTCGTCACGCTCCCCATCGCAGAGGAGGGCGCACCCTACGGCGAGGAAATCGAGGTCAAGACGTAGGCCCTCACGCCGCAAGCGAGGGACGACCCTCGGCGCGTCTCTCTCGAACGTAGTCACAGAAATTCTCGAATAACTGTGTGGCTTCGCGCGCCGAAGAGTAGTTCTCCTCGGTGATTTCGTCGACCACGTGGTCGATTCGTTTCTCGGGAACGTCCTTGTATTCGAGGACCGTCTTTGCGGTCTCCATATCGAATGCGGGATGGAACTGAACCGCGAAAACGTGTCTCTTGCGGAAGCCATGCACCGAGAAGTTGTTCTCAGCAATCGGTTCTGCGCCGGGCGGGAGTTCACATACTTCGTCGGAGTGTGCGGTAAAGGCCGTAAACCACTCGTCCACTCCCTCAAATAGCCGCGAGTCCGTGTCGTGGCGAATCATGTGATAGCCGAGTTCGTACTCGCCCATGTGTTCGACCCGCCCTCCGAGAACCTCTGCGAGCACCTGCTGGCCGAAACAGACACCGAGAAGCGGCATTCCGTCCTCGATTGCTTCTGCCAACCATTCTTTGAGATCACGAAGCCACGGTTCGTCTGCGCGCACAGACGCTGGCGACCCCGTGAGGACTGCCGCATCGAACGAGGCAGTCGACGGAATTTCTCCTTCCCGAACATCGAACTCTGTGAATTCGACAGCGAGTTCGCGCCGGAAATTTCTCCTTGCTGGTTCTTTCTCGTGGGATGCGTTCAGGAGCGCGAATTGAAGGCTCACTATGGGAACATAGTAGGATGGAACCGAAAAGCGTTGGGACAACTGTTATGTACGCGGCGGAACCTGTGTGAGTAACTGCGCCGTATCCCGGATGTTATGGGTTTCGACGAGCACCTCGGCCGCCCGCCGAATCGTGACATCTAGGTCCAGTTCGACTCCGTGACACCGGGCGTAGAGCGAGAGCCAGTCGTTCGCGGCTTTGTGAAACTGCGCTAACTCCTCGCCGGAAAACTCGACATCCCTCTCATTTGTTCTGGCTTCGAGATACAGCGCCACGAGCGGGCCGAGTCCCTCCCGGAGAAATTCCATCGCACGCTCCTCGTCGGGCGGATTCGTAGGTGGGTCGAACGCTTCCCTGTCGTGTTCGGCCTGTGCCGCGAACGCCGCGATACGGTCTGCGTAGTCCGACCCAGAGACCACTATCCTTCTCTGAACTCGACACCCTTCCCACCACGAGGATGCTCCCAGTGGGTGTCGGCGACGACGGCACACGTGCCACACTCGACACATGGTTGGGTATCGAGGCTCACGACACGTTTCTCGTCGCCGTTCGATTGTATCGTTTCTTCCCGATAGCAGCCTCCCCCATAATCCGCCGCGCTCACCGGACAGGCCGCGACCGCCGCACCGCTTGCCTCGAAGGAGTTGTCCTGTACCACGATGTGGGGGTTGCCCACGTCGGTATCGTAGGTCAGGTCGCCGATTCGTTCCTCCAAATCCGGCGGCTCGATGGTGTTTTCGGCGGCGACCTGCGTGCCGAGTTCCTCCGCGATAATCGTGGGAAGGGTCACGTAGGGCGTTCCGGTGTCCGGCATCAACATCGCCAGATACGGCGACCCGTAGGCCTGTTCGAGCAGGTCGGTGCGACCGAGCAGCCGAATCCCGAACCGTCCAAGAGAGGAATCGAGCGCGCGTTCTGAGAGCGTCGTCGTCGTATCGTTTTCGGCGAGTGCGCTCGCGGCCCGGTACCGCGCAGGCCGGAGTTTCGCCATCACACCCTCGTCGTACAGCCGTCGCTCGTAGCGTGCGCCAGCCGAATCGGGCTTGCCTCGGGAACGTGCTTCCACGAACGCTTCGGCTGCCAAGGCTCCTGCTGTGACGGCGTGGTTCATCCCCTTGATGATCGGTCCCTGTGCCTGCATCTGCCCGCCCGCGTCGCCAACGAGCACCAACCGGCCCTTATGCGGCGAGAGATGGGCGGCCTTCTTCGAATCGGGAACGAGTTTCGCCGAATATTCGCGTTCGTCGTACTCATCGCCGAGCCATTGACTGAGCAGCGGATGGGTGAGCAGCGCGTCGAGCAAGTCCTGAACTTCTGCGTGCTCCTCGACGATGCTATCGAGATGGAAGACGTTCCCGATGGAAAGCGAGTTCTCGTTGGTGTAGAGGAACCCACCGCCGCGAACGCCGTCGTAGAGGTCGCCTGAAAAGAGGTGGGCCTGCCCCTCGTTTTCATCGATTCCAAAACGCTTGTTGATGGTGTCTGCGGGCATATCGACAACGGCCTTCACTCCCTGAAACCATTCCTCGGGGCGCTCCCAGTCCATCAGGCCTGCCTCACGCGCGAGTTCGGAGTTCGCGCCGTCGGCGGCCACGATGAAATCGGCTTTGATGGGGTCGAGTTCCTCGCAGGTCACGCCGACGATTTCGTCGTCTTCTCTGAGGAGACCGTTGACCTTCACTTCGGTCAGAAGCCCGCCACCCGTCTCGCGGGCCATCCCGTGGACTTCTTCTGCCACCCACGAGTCCATCTTTCGGCGGAGCACCGCGTCGGCCCACTCGGTATCGGTTTCATGGCCCTCTGTGATGTCGAACGATTTCACTTTATCGCCCGCGATGTTGTGGATGTAGTAGTCGGTGACTGGACGCTCTGCGGCGTGCTCGCGGAAGCCCGGAAAGAGTCCGTCGATGGTGTATGGCGCGGACTCCTCGGCGTAGATGAGTCCGCCAGTCACGTTCTTCGAGCCGGCATCGACGCCACGTTCGAGTACTACTGTTTCGACACCGTTTCGTGCAAGTGTTGCGGCCGCCGCTGCCCCGCCGGGTCCCGCGCCGACCACCACCGCCTCGTAGTGTTCGTAGTCTTCAGTCATTGGTTTCCTCCGTGGGCCGCATCGCCCGAACCGTCAGCCGCGAGTTCCTGCATATCTAGTTCTCCTGCTTTCAGCGCCGCCGTGAGTTGGGGAAGCACCTCGAAGAGGTCGCCCTCGATGAAATAGTCCGAGAAGTCCCGAATCCGCGCGTCGGGGTCTGTGTTGACCGCCACGATGGTCTCCGAGTTGTCCATCCCGACCTTGTGCTGCACAGCGCCGGAAATCCCCGCCGCGATATACAAGTCGGGTTCGACCACTTGGCCCGTTTCACCGATTTGGCGTTCTTCGGCAGTGTACTGTTCGACGTGGCCCGCAAATTCATACGAGCCAGTCACGATTCCGCGCGAAACGCCGAGTCCAGCGTTCTCGAACGCATCGGTGAGTTCGATACCGAGTTCCATTCCTTCTGTGGGATTGTCGCCAATTCCTCTACCCATCGCTACTACTACTTCGTGACCAGTCAAATCGACGCCCTCGTCCAACCGGTCGTGTTCGGTGACCGATACCCGAAGCCAGTCCTCATCGAGTTCGAGGTCGTGTTCGACGATTTCGCCCTCTCTGTCCGAATCGGGTTCGGGCAGGTCGAAACTCCCCGGAATCACGGAGGCCCCTTGTGGGTGGAACTCCCGCGTGGGATTGTCGAGACACAAGATTGTGGAAAACTCGAAGCCCGAGAAGTCGGGGCGTTTCATGTGGAGGACGCGCTCGAACTCCTTTTTCGTGCCCGGTCTCCCCGTCTTCGCGGGATTCGAAATCATCGCCCCTTCGATGAAGAGGTCAGAACAGTCTGAGGCCAGCCCCGAATCGAGTTCGCCTTGTGCCAGCGCCGAGAGGTCTCGTCCGTTGTTGGTCGCCGGAAATACCGTATACCGGGGTTCGTCGTAGTCGCGCCAGTCACCGTCAGAACGCGCCATATCGCAGAAAATCTCTGTGTAGGGCTTGTGCTGGAACCGTGCTAACCGACTATCTTCCTGATAGACCGCGACATCGGCCCCGTGGGCAACGACATCTTCCGTGTGTTCTTCCACATCGTCGCCGATGAGCACCGCGACCACCCGTTCTTCTGCATCATAATCATCGTTGTAGGTATCCATCAACTCGCGGGCTTTTCCGAGCATCTCCTTCGAAACATCGATGAGTTC
>DASSKS010000463.1:0-2733 GCA_035690245.1 Halococcus sp.
TGCGATTTCTCGCTCGGACTCGCGGATGGTTTCGTGGTCTGCATCCACGATTATGTTAGGTGTATCCCGGAGTTCGGCCCACACTGCGCGTTTATAGAGGTCGCGCCGGCCCAATCGAGTGGCGTCCGTCGCGGTTCGCTCGTCTTCTCTGAGTGCAACCAGCAGGTCGTGGTCATCCATCCGGCGCAGGGTTTCAGCATCCAGACCACCGTCGAGCAGTCGTTCGGTCGCCCGCCGGAGCATTGCCTTGCCGATGCGGGCGGCCGGATGGTTGTACACGACTGGATTCATCAACGAGCGCGCGAGCAACAGGGATTCCGCCGTTTGAACGTTGCCCTCCGCGAGCACGAGTTCGTCATCCACAAAGCGGAGCTCGCGCACCAGTCTCCCGTGGTCGATGGTTCCGTAGGGGACTCCCGTATGAAGGGCATCGCGCACGAGATAATCCATCCGGTCAACGTCGAGTTCGCCCGAAACCAGTTGGCCCAAACGGTCCTCGCCAGCCACCAGCCCCGCGATTCGTGCCGGGTCTAACTCGTGGGCCGTGAGTACCGAGGCAACTTCACCAGTCGAGAGGAGTTCGTGAACGTCGTCGTGGTATTTTCCGGTGCGGCGGTGGATGAGCGCCTCTAAATTGTGGCTGTACGGCCCGTGACCGATATCGTGGAGCAACGCGGCGGCCCGAACGCGCGCTGCCTGCTTTCCCTCGATGCCCAACTGCGAGAGGGCGCGGTCTGCGAGGTGATACACTCCAAGACTGTGTTCGAAGCGGGTGTGGTTGGCCGACGGATAGACCAACTCCACCGTTCCGAGCTGGCGGACGTGGCGAAGGCGCTGGACCGGCGCGGTATCGAGGAGGTCGCGGGCCACACCCGAAACCTCGATGTGGTCGTGGACGCTGTCTTTGATGGTCTTCATTACCCTGTATTCGGCGCGTTCGGTGAAAAAAACTTCCACTTTTTTACTTGCTACGAGACGGCGAAGCCGTCTCGGCATCTCGCAGGAGCGAAGCTCCTGCGGACTCATCGGAAGACCTCCGGTCTTCCGAGATCTTCAAAAGAGCCTTCGGCTCTTTTGGACAGGGCGATTCCGAAGGAATCGCTGGCAGTCGGCGCAATGCGCCAATGACCTCGCGGGAACGAAGTTCCCGCTCAGTGACGAAAGACGCATCGCGTCTTTCGAACCACGTCGGGTGCGCCCACTTCGTTCGCGCACCTCTCTCTGCTCGCGGGCCGAAGGCCCGCTCGCACGGTACGAGGGACCGAAGGTCCCTCGTAACTCGCAAAAACCTGGACTAAAAACTGCCGCTCACTCGCGTTGCTCATTCGCGGTCCAACTGCTTGCCTGCTCCGCTACCGCACCGCGCCACACCCTCCCCAGCCGATTCCTTCGCTCGCTTACGCTCGCTCAGTCATCCACTGTCAGAGCGAAGTCGTTCGAGAGAGCGAAGCTCTCTCGTGATGTCATCAGACCGCTTCGCGTTCTGATTGCAAGCAAGAAATCTTCGATTTCTTGCACTGACGAAAGACACGAAGTGTCTTTCGATCCACTCTGACAAGCCTGCGCTCACTCCGCTCGCGCAGACCACGCACGAGTCGCGCACTTCGTGCGCTCACGGGTCGCTTTCGCTCCCCGTTCGCATCCGCGGCCCTCCCTTCGGTCGTGCCGCGCTCCGTCTGCTCGCGGGCTTCGCCCGCTCGCACGGCCTGCGGGACCGACGGTCCCGCACTGCTCCCGCGCGCCAACCGCAACCACCTACTGGCGATTGGATTTCGACCGACGGTATCTCCGTGAGTGTAACTGGCTGCCGTCAGTCCGCCGTCGAATCCACATCCGCAGTCCTATCGCGCAGTTCCGTCCGCCGAATCTTGCCGGTCACAGTTTTGGGGAGATCATCGACGAACTCCACCTCGCGGGGGTACTCGTGGGCCGAAAGCTCGTTGCGGACGTGGGATTTGATTTCCTCTGCAAGCCGCTCGTCGGGATCGTACTCGCCAGCGAGCACGATGTAGGCTTTGACGATGTTGCCGCGCTCCTCGTGGGGTTTCGGCACGACGGCGGCCTCTGCAACGGCTGGGTGTTCACCCAACGATGATTCGACCTCGAAGGGACCGATGCGATAGCCAGAACTCAAAATAACGTCGTCGGCGCGGCCCTCAAACCAGAAATACCCATCCTCATCCAGATGGGCGAGGTCGCCCGAGAGATACCAGTCGTTTTCGAAACACGCCTCGGTCTTTTCGGGGTTTTCCCAGTATTCGGCGAAAAAGCAGGGAAAATCCCCTCGGTGGGCGATTTCGCCCGTCTCACCAGTTGGAAGTTCTTCGCCGGTCTCTGGGTCTACGATGGCCGACTCGATTCCCGGCAGGGGTTTGCCCATGCTCCCCGGCCTGAGTTCCATCGTCGGGTAGTTGTTGATGACCATGTTGCCGGTTTCGGTCTGGCCGTAAGTATCCAAAATGGTCACGCCGAGGGCGTCTTCGCCCCATTCGACAACACCCGCAGAGAGGGGTTCGCCAATGGAGAGGGCGTGACGCAAATCGAGGTCAGTAGTTGAGAGGACTTCTTCGTTCGTTCTGAGCATTCGGTATGCTGTTGGCACGCTAAAGAGCACAGTAATCGGGAACTCATCGAGAAGGGTGGCCCATGCTTGGGTGTCGAACTCACCTTCATAAGTGAACTGGCTCGTGCCCCAAAACCACGCGCCTACTGTATTGATCGGGCCGGTGAGCC
>DASSKS010000464.1:0-10926 GCA_035690245.1 Halococcus sp.
ACTACCTCTGCATCCGCAACTGCTGCCTCCGGGGTTTCGACGAGTTCGGGTGCGCCACCGAGTTCTCGGGCACGGTCGAGGACACCACTGTCGATGCCGTATTCGGGCGGTGTCGCTACCGTGAGGTCAATTCCACACAGCGCACACCCCAAAACAAAGGACTGGGCGACGTTGTTGCCGTCGCCGACCCACGCCACCTGTGAATCGAATCCCACCGTCTCGCGGATGGTCAGGAGGTCTGCGAGCGTTTGGCAGGGATGGGCATCGTCGGTCAGTCCATTGATGACTGGAATACTCGCGTGGGCTGTGAGTTCTTCTAAGTCTGCGTGCTCGAACAACCGAACCATCGCACAATCGACGTACCCAGAGAGGGTGCGCGCGGTGTCTTTGAGGGGTTCGCGCTTTCCGAGACCGATGTCGTCGGGTCCAAGAAATATCGCGTGCCCACCCAACTGCGTCATCCCGGTTTCGAAGGACACCCGAGTACGGGTGCTCGGCTTCTCGAACACCATTCCGAGGGTTCTGCGTTCGAGAACCGAATGGGGTTCGTCCCGTTTCAGTTGTGTTTTGAACTCGCTTGCCGCGTCGAGGACAGTTTCGAGTTCGGTAGCCGAAAGGTCATCGACATCGGTGAAGTGACGGGTCATCCGTTCCCTCCCGCAAACCGTTCGGCGGCGTCACAGAGCACCTCGATGCTCCGGTCGAATTCGGAAAGCGAGAGGCGTTCGTCGGGCGCATGGTCGAAGTCAGAATTTCCGGGTCCATACGTGGCCATCGGACAGCCCCACGACTGATAGATGTTCATGTCGCTCGTCCCTGTCTTGCGCAGCAGGCGCGGTTCGCCGTCCGCCCGCCGGATTGCCCCGCGAAACGCACTCGCAAGGGTGGTTCGTGGATTCGTCATCACCGGTGAGACTTCGTCGTACCAGCGGACGGTGCCACCGTTGAGTTCGCCGTCGGCGATTTCGCGGACCTCTTCGACGGTGAAACTCGGCGGGACGCGAAACTGTACGTCCATCGTGGTTTCGACTGACAACCCATCTTCTGAGGGACCGCCCTCGATTTCGGTTGGTTTGGGCGTGATGCGCTCGAAGACGGGCGTCCAGTCATCACTATCGTCCGTGACCGCGTTTCGCACCCGGTTCCACCAGTCGAGTGCGTCCTCGATGGCGTTGTTTTCGGGTCGGGAGGTGTGGCCCGATTCGCTCGTGGCGACGTAGGTTCCGGCGAGCAGCCCCCGATAGCCGAGCGTGATTCCCTCCCAGCCAGACGGTTCGCCGTTGACGACCGCTTCGGGCGCGTCGCGCGTCTCTATGAGGTGGCGTGCTCCCGTGGAATCGGTTTCTTCGCCCACGACGCCCACGAAGCTCACTCCCTCCCTGACGGCGGCGACGGCCATCGCCGCGAGCGGCCCTTTCGCGTCCACACTGCCACGGCCCCAGAGCACTTCGTTTCCGTTCTCGTCGGTTTCGATTCGCACAGGGATGTCTCCGGGAACGGTGTCGATGTGGGAAGTCAAGAGCAAGGAGTCATCGGCGGGCGCGCGAACATTTCCAGCTTCATCGAGCCATACGTCGCGTCCGTGACTCTCGAAAAATCCGAGGAGTCGTTCGGCACACTCGCCTTCCTCACCGGTCGGCGAGGGTATTTCTACGAGGTCGGTGAGGAGTTCGCGTGCATCCTCGTTCGTGATACCGGCGATGGCTTCGCTCATCCCGATTCCTCCCCGAGCACATCCGCGAGAGCTTCAATGACTCGGTCTGCGTGCTCCTCCTCCATAACCAATGGCGGAAGCAATCTGACGACCGACCGGCCAGCGGGCAATGCGAGCACCCCATGATTGATTGCCAACTCGCGGAGCACGCGATTCGCGCCGCGTTTGACCTCGATACCGATCATGAGTCCTGCGCCGCGCACCTCGCGGACGCTCTCGCCGAGTTCCCGTTCGAGTTCTTTGCGGAGATACTCACCCATCTCGGCGGCGTGGGCCGGTACGTCTTCCTCGACCACTGTCGAGACAGTCGCATCGATGGCGGCACTCACGACGGGGCCACCGCTAAAGGTGGAGTTGTGCGGGCCGTGATTTTCTGCTATCCAGTCGGCACACAGCGCTGTTCCGGCGGGAAGCCCGTTCGCCAACCCCTTCGCGGTCGTGAGAATGTCGGGAACTACGTCCGACCGCTCACAGGCCCACATCGTTCCTGTGCGCCCCATTCCAGTTTGCACCTCGTCGAGAATTAGGGCTGTCCCCGTTTCAGCGGTGTGTTCACGCGCCGCCGCGAGATACTCGGCGGGTGGGAGATTGATACCACCTTCGCCTTGGATGGGTTCGAGGATGACTCCTGCTGTTTCGTCATCGACCGCTTCCGCGAGCGCGTCGCTGTCCCCATACGGAACGAACTCCACATCGCCAATCAGCGGTTCGAACGGGTCGCGGTATGCGCTGTTCCACGTGGTCGAGAGTGCGCCCATCGTCCGACCGTGAAAGCCCTGCATCGTGGCGACGATTTTCGAATTTCCTGTTGCGCTCCGAGCGAACTTCAGCGCCGCCTCGTTGGCTTCGGTTCCCGAATTACAGAGCCAGACGTTTTCCAACCCATCGGGTGCGGCGGCTTCGAGCGCTGCGTGCGCCCGGTCGCGCGAATCGACGGGATAGGAGGCCTGGACGAACGTCAGTCGGTCGAGTTGGTCGTGGGCCGCTTCGGTTACGGCTGGATGGCTGTGACCCAACGGGGTACAGGCATAGCTCGCGCCACAGTCGAGATACTCGCTTCCGTCCGCATCGTAAAGATGAACACCCTCGCCGCGAGCGATTCGTATCGGTTTTTCCGAGTGGATAAATCCGCTCATGCCTCGACCTCCAGTGCGCTCGGCGCGAAGTGGGTGCCACCGCCATCGAGTGCCGCGAGCACGGGATTTTCGGCGTTTGCGTCCGCAACGATAACCGACGCGCAACCGCCAACCAATGCTTCTTTCGCTGCCATCACCTTCTTGCCCATGAACCCCTCGGCAGCAGTCTCAACCCGCTCCAGTTCGTTCGGGGTTTCTGCGCGCTCGATGAGCGTTGCCGAATCGTCTGGGTTTTCGAGCACGCCCGGCACATCGGTCAACACCACGAGCGTCGCGGACAGCGCGCCCGCAACCGCGGCGGCCGCCCGGTCGGCATCGGCGTTTACTGGCACTCCGTCGTCTGCTATCATCGGAACTGTCACTATCGGTGTATAGCCGTCGGCGAGCAAACTATCGAGTAAATCGGTGTTCACTGATTCGATTTTGCCCGAGTGTTCGCCCCGGCGAATCTTCGTCTTGCCATCTTCGACGACCTTGACAGCTGATTTCCGCGGGCCGGTCAAAAGACCGCCATCGACGCCCGATAAGCCGACGGCGTCCACACCGGCCTTCCGCAGTGACGCCGTGAGGTCGGTGTTGAGTTTGCCGGGGAGGACCATCTCGAAGACCTCCATCGTGCGCTCGTCGGTGAACCGCCCGACCACACCGCTCGGCGTTTCGACGTACTCCGGCTTTTCTCCCAACTGTTCGAGCGTTTCATCGACCGCTGTTGACCCGCCGTGAACCACCACGACATCCTCGCCGTTCTCCGTTAGTTCCCTAATATCTTCGATGGCTCCGGCTGGATTCACGGCGCGTGCGCCGCCGACTTTCACTACCACTGTCATTAGGGTGCTCCCACGGGGTGTAATCCCTGAAAGTCGAGTCCCGCTCGCTCATCGAACCCGAGCGCGACGTTCGCCGCCTGTATCGCCTGTCCAGCAGAGCCTTTCATCATGTTGTCGATAGCAGAAAACACCACGATTCGCTCATTTTTGGGGTCAACCTCGAAGCCGACTTCTGCGTAGTTGGTTCCGGCCACCGCTTTCGGCTCGGGGTAGCGATAAACGCCCGACCCACCCGCAACCAGCCGTACAAACGGCTCGCCGTCGTAGCGCTCCCGAAAGGCCCCCCAGAGGTCGCCCTTCGAGACTGGCTCGTTGGGAAAGACGTGACAGGTTGCGGATGCACCGCGAATCATATCGACTGCGTGGGCAGTGAACGCGGTCGAACACCCGAATTCCTGTTCGATTTCGGCCTCGTGGCGGTGACCCGTCGGCGCGTAAGGTCTGACGACGCCAGAGCGTTCTGGGTGCGATGACGCTTTTCCACCGCTCGCCCCGCCTTCTGAGGAACCAACTTTGACATCCACGACGAGTTGCTCGCTACCGGTGAGAATTCCGCTCTCGAACAGCGGCGCAAGCCCGAGAATCGTGGCGGTCGCGTTACACCCACCTGCAGCAATCAGTGATGCACCCGGAAGTTCCTCACGGTGACGTTCGGGGAGTGCGTACACCGATTCAGCGAGGAGTTCGGGCCGGCTGTGACCGTCGTACCATCTCTCATATTGTTCTTCACTATCGAGTCTGAAGTCCGCGCTCAAATCAACCACCGTCTCGGCTGCCTCCCGAAAGGCGTCGATGTGTTCCATCGACACGCCGTGTGGGGTTGCAGCGAAAAGCACATCGACGCTATCGAGGTCTGTCGGTTCGCTGAATCGCAGGTCGAGTTTACGGAGATTCGGATGGATAGAACCGATGGTTTTGTTCGCGTACTCGCGGCTGGTCGCCTGTGTGACCTCGAATTCGGGGTGACCATTGAGTAGGCGCAACAACTCACCGCCGGTGAACCCGCTCGCGCCCACGACCGACGCAGTGTGAGTCATCCGTCCGCCTCCGTCACGCGCATCCGCCTGCCTCCCTCACGGCGCAGTCACCTCGGCAGCGTTCGCCGTCTTCACCTTGCCTTCGAGCCAGTCAGCTACTTGTGCGGGCACGTCCACATCTGTGGCCTCGTTGAGTGCCTTGAACTCGACGGTATGGTTGACTTCATGAACAGTATAGGAATCTCCTGTTTCCATTAGGTCAACGCCCAAGAGACCACCGCCGACCGCCTCGCTCGCGCGGGAAACGAGGTCGCGGGCCTCGTCGTCGAGTTCGAATGCTTCAGTTTCGGCTCCCTTCGAAGCATTGGTGAGCCAGTGGTCAGACGAGCGCGCCATCGCTGCCACAGGTTCACCATCGGTCGAAAGCACCCGGATGTCTCGGCCCGGCTTCTCCACGAACTCTTGGATGTAGAACACCTTGTGCTCGTAGTGGCCCAGGGTCGCTTTGTGCTCCAAAATCGCCTCCGCCGCCGAGCGCGAATCGATCTTCGCCATCAGCCGGCCCCACGACCCGATGACAGGTTTGAGCACGCAGGGATAGCCGAATTCTTCGATACTCTCCATCGCGCTCTCTTTCGTGAAGGCGACCTCCGTTTTCGGAGTGGGAATCTCGGCCTCTGCGAGCGCGAGACTGTTCTCTACCTTGTCGGCGCAGATATCCGCCGTTTCCGCGCTGTTGACGACCGGAATCCCGTAGGCATCGAGAAACCGCGTCGCGTACCGACTCCGACTGGTGGCGAGACACCGGTCCACCACGAGGTCAACGGTTGAAAACGCCGCTGGCGGTTCGCTAAGGCCAAAGCGCTGATTCCGAACGTCGATTTTCACGACCTCGTGGCCGCGACTCCTGAGTTCCGAAAGCAGGAGTTTTTCGTCTTGTCTAATGCGCGAGTAGAGGATACCTATCTCCACTCTCACTCCCCCCAGTCTTCTTCGAGTTCGGGGGCCGCTTCGAGAATCGCCGGGTTCACGTCAACGACCTCAAGCTCCGCACCGCAGGTCCCACAATCGATTATTTCGCCAATCTCCGCGTCGTCGTGCAGGGACACTTCGGCCCCGCATTCGGGACAGTTCGCCATTGTACCTTCCCCTCACCGACGAATCGGCTTAAAGCCTTCGAACTTGTTTGATAATTTACAAAACGTATAGCGGCCTCTCTGTACAGAAATCGAGCGGTTCGCGCGGTTCGTCATCGCTGACGGAATGAATGTTCCCCCTCGCGGGGGCGGTCGTTCAGGCATAGTGACTCACCTCCTCGTCGAGTGCGTCGGCGGCTGTGGCGAGCCAGTCGCGCCGAGTGTCGAGACGCTCTCTATCGCGTTCGATAGCCGTTTCGGCCCTATCGAGCGCCGTTTCCACAGCATCGGGCGCAGGCCCACCGAACGAATCACGACTCGCCACGCTCGCCTCCGGGCCGAGTGCGTGTTCGACCGCCTCGCGCTCTACATACTCTGTGAGTGGTTCGTCTAGCGCTTCGTCGGCGGCTGTCTCGATGGCGGCGTAGTCGGCTCCGGTCTCTGCCGCCAGTGCCAGAATTTCGTGGGCTGTCCGAAACGGAATCCCACTCATGGCGAGTAGGTCGGCGACGCCGGTTGCCGTCGCAAATCCCTCACCAGCCGCTGTCGCCAGACGGTCCTCGTTCCATGTCGCGGTTGCGACCGCCCCGGCTGTCACCTCAGTCGCGGGGGTGACTGCGTCCACGGCGGCCCATGCGTGGGGCGTCGCCTCCTGTAAATCACGATTGTACGCGCGCGGAAGTCCCTTCAGCGTCGTCAGCAACCCGTTCAGCCCGGCACTGGCGTCGCCTGCACAGGCGCGGACGAGTTCGAGCGTATCGGGATTTTTCTTTTGGGGCATGATGGAGGAGGTCGATGAATAGTCGTCGTGGAGGTCGAGATAGCCATCACTGGCGAACTCCACGAGATCGGTCGAAAGTCCAGACAGGGTTATTGAGAGAGTTGATAGTGCACTCGCCGCCTCCACCAAGAAATCGCGCGTCGAGACCCCATCCATCGAATTTCGGAGGACAGAATCGAATCCGAGCAGTTCGGCGGTGCGCTCGCGGTCGATGTCGAACGGCGTACCCGCAAAGGCTGCCGCGCCGAGCGGCGAGCGGTTCGTCCGGTCATAGGCTGAGAGGAGGCGGTCGGTATCGCGCGCGAGCGCCTGCGCATACGAATTCAGGAAGTGCGCAACGGTGGTCGGCTGGGCGGGCTGGCGGTGGGTGTAGCCGGGCATCGTAGTACCGAGGTGCTCGCGCGCCCGGTCGAGGAGCGCTTCCCGGAGCGCTAGCGTCGCCTCCATAGTATCGAGTAGATCTTCGCGCAGCCGATACCGGATGCACGCCGCCACCTCGTCGTTTCTGCTGCGCGCCGTGTGCATCCGTCCGCCTTCGGGACCAACGCGCTCGATAACCGCGGTTTCGATGGCTGCATGAACGTCCTCGCCGTCGAGTTTGTCGTAACCCGCGTGTTCGACAGAATCGAGCGCGTCGAGAACCGCACTCGCACTGTCCTCTTCGATAATCTCCTGTTCTGTGAGCATCACGACGTGTGCGCGGTCGACCGCGAGGTCAGCCGCAAACAGCCGTCTGTCCTGTGCCATCGAGGAGAGAAAGTCACGGGCAGGACCGCCGCTGAAGCGCTCGCGCCGGACGACATCACTCTCCTCGCTCATGTTCAATTTTCTCCGTTTTCGTCGTCTGTGTTTTCGTTCGTGCCGCCGTCGGCAACCGTTTCTGCGGGCTGATTTGCGCCTTCGATGACGCTTTTCGCAAGGCGTGACTGGAAGCCGTGATACTTCGCTACCCCGGTCGCATCGGCCTGTTCGATACCGCCAGTCACATCTGCGGTGTTGAACGAGGCCGCCGAAGCCGAGTACACCCCGTAGGCACTCTCACGGCCCACAGGCCGGGCCTGTCCACCCTGTAATTTTATCGTGACTGTTCCCGTGACCCGCCCTTGGGTCGATTCGATGAATCCCTCAAGCGCATCGACTAGCGGCGCGGCGAGCAATCCTTCGTAGGCTTTCTCGGCCCACTCGTGGTCTATCTGTTTCTTGAAACTCCGCTCTTCTTTGGTGAGCACCAGCGATTCGAGCGCTTCGTGGGCAGTGAGGAGCACTGTGGCGGCGGGGTGTTCGTAGTTCTCGCGGACTTTCAACCCGAGCATCCGGTCTTCCATCAGGTCCGTGCGGCCAACGCCGTGTGCCCCGGCAATCTCATTGAGCTGCTTGATGAGTTGAATCGGGTCGAGTTCTTCACCATCGAGCGCGACCGGATATCCGTCCTCGAAGGTGAGTTCGGCGAGTTCGCTTCCCTCTCCCGGTGGCTGGGTCCAGTCGTAGATGTCTTCGGGAGGAACATACGAGGGGTCTTCGAGTTCGTTGCCCTCGACCGAGCGACTCCAGAGATTCGTATCGATGCTCCAGTCGCCTTCGTTGCCGCCCTCGACAGGCAAATCACGCTCGTCGGCATACTCCTGTTCGAACTCACGAGTAAGGCCGAGTTCGCGGACGGGCGCGATGACATCGAGGTCGGAGCCGCGCCACACAGTCTCGAATCGGAGTTGGTCGTTTCCCTTTCCCGTACAGCCGTGGGCGAGCGCCGTACAGTCGTTTTCGAGCGCTACGTCGAGAATGGCCTCTGCAATCACGGGCCGGGCGAGCGCCGTTCCGAGAGGATAACCCTGATAGGTGGCGTTCGCGCGGACGGCATCGAGACACACGTTTGCAAATGCCTCGCGCGCATCAACCACGTAGTGTTCTAAGTCGAGCGCAGTGGCGGTTTCTTCTGCCTCGGTGAACTCGTCTTCGGGTTGGCCGACATCGACGGTGACGCCGATGACTTCGTCGTACTCGTACTCCTCTTCTAAGAGCGGGACGCAAACTGTCGTATCAAGCCCGCCGGAGAAGGCGAGCGCGACGCGGTCGGTCGATTGGGATTGTGTGTGTGTCGGTTGTGTCATTGTGTAGTCGATAGGAGTCCACCCAGCGAACGGTTCGCTGGGGAGCGAGCGAATCGAGTCGATTGAAAAGTATTTTGCGGGCCTAACGGCCCGGTCGTCGTCCGCGGAGCGAGATGGACGCGCCGGCAGCACACTGGCCGGTGCGGCGTGTCCGTGTCATATGGCTGCACTGGGTGCGCGGGGCTATTAAACGCTTCCGGGCCGGCAACGCTTGCACCAGTCGGTCGTGGACACCAGCAGAGCCATACCGTTCGAGTCTCGAATTCACCCGTGTACAGTCTCAACGTTCCCGTTCCCGGTCGGCTGAAACGGCTTGCTGCGGAACTCCACCCGCGTCTTGCGTCCTTCGAGCGCGTGCGCGAGCGCCACTCGCTCGTGTGCAAACGCTTCGAATCCGGGGAACCGAACCGACTGTACAAACGCACGCGGCGGGCGCTCGGGAACGCACCCGCATTCGAGGCGCGCACAGCGCGAATCGAGTCGTTCGAAAATCCCGTTCGCGGTCCCGGCCCGGTCGTGTACCTCGCCGTCGAGAGTCCCGGTCTTTTCGATATTCACGACCGACTCGTCGAAGCGTTCGGTGCAATCCCTTTTCTCGAAGGGACGGAGTACGTTCCCCACGTCACCCTCGCGCGCGGCGGTTCGACAGAACAGGCGAGTGACCTCTGTGCGCTCGACATCGAACCCATCGAGTGGACGGTTACAGAACTCGGATTCTACGACGCCACCCACGACGAACTAATCAACACCATGTCGCTGCCGCTGTCACCGTGATTCGCAGTGACTTTCGAAGGCCGAAACACGACTGAACCTGTTATTCCACCGTATATGCCTCGAACCGGCGCGCGACGTACCAGTATGCGACGATTGGAACGACGGCCCAAACCACGAGGGCCACGCCACCACCGACGAGACGAAGCGTGTCGGCTGTAACTTCGATGGATGCGCCGAGAAGCCCGAACAGAAATTCAATGAATCCCGCGAGAACGCTCGCACCGCCCGGAATCAGCGCGATTGCGCTCCCGAGAAAGCCGAGTGCCAACACGAGCGTATAACAGACAAAGGCGGTCTTGCTCGGAACGACGACGCGCCGACTCCGGGTGATTCGAACCGTGCCGAAGCGCGGAAATCCGGTTCCGATGGCCAGCGCGACCACCGGCCCGACCACGCTGAGACCCGCACTCGCAGCCGTGAGCGGCAGCCATATCGACGGTTCAAGTGGGCTTAACGCGCCAGTGATGGCCGTCATGGCGACGAGCACCGGCAGACCGATGGTCGTCACCGCGAGGACGTGCCCGCGAACGAACTCCCTACCCCGAATTTCTGCGAGCAGCGTCACTGGCAACATCGCACCCTCATCACCCAGTGGGTTGAGCGCCGCCGCGCCGATTGCCCACGTGCCGTAGAGCGCCAGTAGAATGGGCAGCGATGCGGGAATCTCTCCCGACGTGACCGCCTCTCGAAGCGGCGCGAACAGGAAAAAGAGCGGATATACCACGTAGATGAGCCGCAGCGGCGCGCGCTTGGTCCGCCGCCAGATTTTCGTCGTGACTGTGCGCGTCGGTCGGGACGCAATTCGGGAAAGAAATTCGGCGTTCGATTCGGATGACTGGTATGTTCGAGTGCCCGGCTGTGCCCTGTCGGCGTACCAGAGCCGTGTCGCCGCGCGCACGTCGAGCGCGAGAAGCACTGGAACACCCACCACGAACAGCGCGACCGCGCCGACAATCCGCACTGGAGAGGGCGAAACACCGGGAATACCGAATACGAATAGGTCGCCGAACCACGCCATCGGCGCGTTCTGGAGCAGTGTGAATAATCGAGCAATGACTTGACCGAACGCCTCCGAGGAAACGGCGACGAAATAGACGAGAAACGCAATAACCGCGAGCACGGATTTGTAGCGCGTGAGCAACTCTGACTGCCCGAATACGATTTTAATCAGGATACCGATGATGTGCCCCGCGAGCAGCGCCGTGGTGAACACCGCAAAGAGCGCCAGCACGATGCTCACGAACGCTGCGGGTGCGCCGATACCGAGTGACAGCCCCGCCGCTATCGCAACTATCGGGAGCGCGATGACCGACAGCCAGCGGGCAGCCTCGGCAAGCACCAGCCCACCCAGTACATCAGGGGCCGGAACGGTCGTCAACATCCCTGCCTCGTGCTCGATACGGCCGGTTTTGCTGACGGCTCGCTGGGCGATGAGGACGACTGGCGCGACCCACACGAGCGCGAGCGCGCCAC
>DASSKS010000465.1:0-2141 GCA_035690245.1 Halococcus sp.
GACCCAATCGAGGTATGGGCCTTTCGTGCGCTTTTGCTCGATGCGCGCCCGCCCGTCGCGCCGCTGGTCGCTGACGCCACACCAGAGACCGTCGAATACACACAGTTCAGTTCCACGGAGTTGCTCGCGGACGAACACCGATTGCGAGAAGTGTTCGGGTTGCTCGTTTCTGCCCACTACCGAACGGAACCGAACGACCTCGCGCGCCTGCTCGATGCGCCGAACGTCTCGGTCCACGCGCTTCTCTACGAGGGCCACGTCGTCTCCGTCGCGCTGCTCGCACACGAGGGTGGCCTTCCGAGTAACCGGCGTCGAGAAATCTACGAGGGCAGCCGAATCAAGGGTCACCTACTCCCAGACGTGCTCACGAGCCAACTCCGGGACGAACAGGCTGGAATTCCGACGGGCCAGCGCGTGCTCCGCATCGCCACCCATCACGCGGTTCGTTCGCACGGACTCGGCTCGCGGCTACTCACTGAACTCCGCGACTCCATCGACACGGACTGGCTCGGGGTTGGTTACGGCGCAACGCCCGAACTCGTCCGGTTTTGGAACAAAAATGGGTTTTCGACGGTGTATCTTGCGACCACGCGCAACGAGCGAAGCGGTGAACACTCGGTACTGATGCTCGTCCCGTTCACTGAGGCTGGACAGGAACTCCACGACCGCCACACGCGGTGGTTCACAGAGCGAATCGGTGGGGTGCTTTCGGATTCGCTTTCGGAACTCGACCCCGATATCGTCCGTGCGGTCCTCGATGCGACTGCCACTACTGCCGAAATCGACTTCACCGATTACGAGTGGCGCGTCGTAGCGAGTGCGGCCTACGGGCCGGGTCTCGCAAAAATTCATCCCGCTGTCTTCGGGCGACTTGCACTCCGCCATCTCACCGACGCAGAAAGCACTGCACTCACCGCACGCGAAGAACGCCTGCTCGTCATGCGTGTTTTGCAGGCCCGGCCAGCCGCCGCAGTCGCCGACGCGCTCGGCTACGATTCGACCGGCGAGTGTATGCGCGCGCTCGGCGATGCGTACAAGCCGCTCACGGAGCGCTATGGCAGTCGAGCGGCGTTCGAGGAGCGTGGTCGGTACGAGTGAATTTTCCTACACGCGGCCATTGAAGCGGAAAATAAATAAAAAAGATTAGAAAAAAAAATACGTAGGGATGCCATTGAATAATGTCACTGTACCTTCTTGAACGAAGTCGTCACGCTGGACAACACTCACCGAAATGGACAGTCATCACCGTCGGCGGCGTTCGTCCAATCAGTCAGACGGATTGGACAGTCGTTCAGTACTCAATCCTCGTAATCTCCTCGACCGGCCACTGGCTCAGGATTTCGACGCCGTTTTCGCGCACGACGACCATCTCCTCGACGCGCACGCCCTGTCTGTCGGCAGGTTCCTGGGTTTCGACGGCCATCGTCATCCCCTCCTCGATCTCGATTGGGTGGTCGGACGAGACGCCGCGCCAAATCAGGGGAACCTCGTAGAGTTGCAGACCCAACCCGTGTGCCCAGTGATTCGTGGTTAGCTGCCAGTGTTCGTCCGTTCCGTAAAATTCGGCGTGTTCGCCGTCCATGTCCGGGAATCCGTCACAGATTTCGTCGGTGGTCGCACCGGGTTCGATTCGTTCGAGTACATCGTAGAGGTTGTCGCGGGCGAGTTCGTAGGCATCGCGTTGGGCGTCGGTGGGTTCGCCAATCGAAAACGTCCGATAGTAACACGAGCGATAGCCCAAATATCCGATGTTGTAGAAATCGGCGTACACGAGGTCGCCCGGTCGAATCATTCTATCCGTTGTGTTCGCCTGATGTTTGGGCCACGTGTTCGGCCCGCTCGTGAGGTAGCCACCGCCGACGAACGCCCCGTGACGATTGAGTTCTCTTACGGCGTCACCCCAGACTTCCGATTCGCGCGCGCCCGGTTTCGCCGACTCAGTGATGCGCTGAAAGCCGGCCTCGCAGATGGCCGCCACCTGTCGAAGACACTCGATTTCGTCGCGTGTTTTGACTTTTCGTGCGTTCTCCATGACCTGCGAACACTCCGCTGGCCGACAATCGACGCCGCGTTCGTCGAATGCAGAGAGCAGTCCCGCATTGCCGACATCGACGCCCATCGGCTCGTTTTCGAGTCCGTGG
>DASSKS010000466.1:0-2880 GCA_035690245.1 Halococcus sp.
CCCACGGCCCGTAGTTAAATGTTGACGGATGTTCGTCGCCCTTTTTCCCGTAGCCGATGGGTTTGCTCGCACCCTTTGCGGGGTTGTCCGTGTGGGCGTAGGTCTTCAGCAGGTTCGACCAGTTGGTGGTTTCGAGGGTGAGCTTGATGCCCGCCTCGCCGAGGCGTTTTTTGAGGTACTGCGCCCGGAGGTCGTCAATCGTGCCCTGAACGTACACACACTTGAGTTCGAGTTGATCACCGTCAGGTCCGACGAACGTCTCCCCGCTGTAGCCGTAGTCACTCGATGTTCCCTCTTTGAGGAGCTGTTTTGCCTTTTTGACCGTCCACTCGAAGGTCTTCATGTCCTCCTCTGGGTAGTACGGACCCCACTTGGGGTATATCGTCCCTTGGGTCGAACCCTTGCCGTCGAGGATGTTCTCCACGACGAAATTCCGATTATAGAGGTTCGCCATCGCCCACCGGACCTTCTTGCTGCGAAGGCCCTCCCAACCGTTCACGCGCTGGTTCATGCCGGTATAATCAGAATACGAGATGTACGGATTCTCCATGAGTGTGATGTCATCACGACCCTTGAAGTTCTCGACCTTCGTTGCCGCGATGGACGCCTCCTGAATTTGGCCCGATTTGAGCGCAGACCGCATTGTGGTCTCCTCACCGAACAACTGGAGCGACAGCGTATCGAAGTAGGGCGCTTCGGCCCAGATGTCCATGATGCGGTCGTCCTTTTTCGCCCACTTGCGGAGGTAGTAGTCGTCGTTTCGCTCGTAAACGATGACCGATTGGCGGTTCCACTTCTTCACTTTCCATGGCCCGAGGTTGCCGCTGAACTTCGATTTGAACACCGCCGGGTCCTTGTTCAACCCTTCAGCATCTTTTTTCTTCACGTAGGGTTTGAGGAGTTTCTTCGGGAGCGGAAGCGAGTAGGTTATCGGGTCGTTGTACGGCCAGAAGGGCCGTGGTTCCGGGAGTTCCTCACGGATGGTGTATTTCCCTGTTTTCTCGAATTTCACCGGCGTGTCGTTCTTGCCGACGTTGAAATTGGGAGCGTAGGTGTAGGGATACCAACCGCCGGTCCAGACGTTCTCGACGTTGTAGATGTAGTCCTCGGCGGTCAGTTGTCCCCACTTATCGCTGTACTTTAGATTATTGCGGAGTTTGATTTCGACAACGTCATACGAATCGGAGATGTCCCACGACTCGAACCACCGCGGTGAGAGCTGCTCCGGCTTATAGCCCGTTCGGGTCCAACCGGCGTCGAACAGGTTGGCAACGGCGTCTTCTGTGGCTCCTTCATCGATTTTGAGAACGTTCAGGTCGGCGGCATCCGCCTGCAACCCATTGACGAAATCCCCGCCGTGAGAGGGGAGTCCCTTCTTATTCGTGTCCCCCTTATTCTTGGAATCGCCACCACTGCCAGTACCGCCACCGTTGCCGTTACCGCCACCGTTGTTTCCGTTGCTGCCGTTTCCGTCGTCACCACCGCCCAAACAGCCAGCGAGACCGGCCATTCCACCGGCACCGAGGGCGATGAGTGCGTTACGTCGATTGATACCGCGACGCTTGTTGCCAGAAGGCATACCAGAGAATATAATCCATTATATAAATATCTTGTGCGCCACTGAGTGAACTAGATATCATTGATTAGATTACTATAATACAGTCCTCCTTCAAGGCTTTGTCTGCTATATATCGATTTCCCTGCGCTGCGTACACAGCCATGACACCGATACATCCAAATCGACGGCGAAAGAACACCCGGTATGAGCGCAGAACAGACACAGCGACCCATCCGATGTCTCGTCGCCAAAGTAGGACTCGATGGGCACGACCGCGGCGCACACGTCATCGCGCGGGCCTTCCGTGATGCGGGCTTCGAAGTGGTGTATTCGGGACTCCACCGCTCGCCCGACGAAGTGGTTCAAGCCGTCGTCCAAGAGGACGTGGATGTTCTCGGCATCTCCATCCTTTCAGGCGCACACAACACGCTGGTTCCCAAAATTCTCGATGGATTAGATGAATACGACGCACTCGACGACACGCTCGTGATTTTAGGCGGTATCGTGCCCGACAAGGACAAAGACGACCTCGAAGAGCGGGGCGTCTCTGCCATCTTCGGTCCCGGCGCGTCGATGGAAGAAACCATCGAATTCGTCCGCGAGAACGCCCCGGAGCGATGAACGACCTCCTCGACCGTCTGCTTTCGGGCGACCACCGCGCGCTGGCGCGAGCGATTACGAACATCGAAAACCGCGCGCCGGGCTACCGCGAGTTGGTTTCGAGTCTCTATGATTATACTGGGAACGCAGAAGTCATCGGCATCACGGGAAGTCCCGGTGCGGGAAAATCTACCTTAGTCGATAAGGTAGCCGAGAGCTACCGCAAACAGGGGCTGACTGTTGGCATCATCGGCATCGACCCCTCCTCGCCTTTTACTGGGGGTGCAGTGTTGGGCGACCGCATCCGAATGGCCTCGAATGTCGGCGACATGGATGTGTTCTTCCGGTCGATGAGCGCGCGTGGCTCGCTGGGCGGGGTTTCGATTGCGACCGCAGACGCCGTGAAAGCGCTCGATGCCTTCGGCAAGGACCGAATCATCGTCGAAACCGTGGGAGCAGGCCAAAACGAAGTCGATATCGTCAAAACCACGGACACAGTGACTGTCCTCCTTCAACCGGGTAGCGGCGACGACGTGCAGATGCTCAAAGCCGGAATTTTGGAAATCGCGGATGTCTTCGTCGTGAACAAGGCAGACCTCGATGGGGCCGATAAAACAGTCCAAGAACTCAGCGAGATGCTCGAACTCCGGGAGAACAGCGGTAGTGGGCAAAATTCGAGCGACCACACTGATCATCACCCTGATTCGGCGGACACGGTTTCG
>DASSKS010000467.1:0-2152 GCA_035690245.1 Halococcus sp.
TATGCAGACACCGGCCGGTCGAAAGAGCGCGTCGAGCAAGCAAGCGGTTCGACAGAAATCCACGAGGGGAAAGCCGAGACGACGGGTATCGGTGTTACCGATATCGTCTGGAATGACGGATGTGAGTTCCGTCTGTACGCAGAAGCCGCGAACCCCTTGGTGGAATCAGCAGAGCCAGTAACGTATGACAATCGAGCAAGTATCACACCCAACGGTGAGATTCATCTCACGGGTGTTCACGATGCATTCCCCTGTTTCGAATGCTATGGACAGACCGACTTCGGACCATTCGAGACGCTATATACGTATGACTACCGCGAGGCTGGCGGGTCGCCGCTCGATATCGCGGGACCGCCCGTGTGTGAATTCGACGTAACGGTCTAGTAGCGATGATTCAGTGCTGTGTGCTTGGTGAAATTCGGGCTACTGGGCGGTAGACAATGACGGGCCTTTTTGATTACGCAGGACAAACACGCATCGGTATGACGTACGAGACAGTGAATTATCGGGATGTAGACCAAGTCAGCGAGGCAATGCACTTTTTGAGAGAGCCGCTTGGCTGCGACCGGGTTGGTGTCACTGTGGTCGAGTGTGACGCCGGATGGACCGGAATGGAACACGATCACGGCGATGAAGAGCACGAAGAAGTCTACCTGTTGGTGGATGGCGAGGCGACTGTGACCGTCGAGGACGATGCCATCAGGATGGAACCGGGCGACGCTGTCCGCATTGCGCCGGATGCGACCCGGCAAATACAAAACGGCGACACGGACAGTATGTTCGTCTTAGCCGGCGCTCCCTGACCATCAAGTAGACAGGTGCTAGCATCCCCGCCTGCACGACGGCCAAGAATAATATCATAAAATATGGGTATCGATTTTATACGTAGATCTAATAGAGAGAATAACTGACAGATAAATTCCATAGAATCTATGCATGACGAATCGACCTAGCTGGCTCGGGTGCGGTGCAGTCTGCGAAGCGGTGGCGGTCTCTCATTCGTACCGGCGTTCGTAGTTTATCCCCCGTTTCGACCTCTCACGATGAGTTAACCAAAGGAATTGGCTAAGGGGAGAAGGAGAGTTCTCGTTTGTATCGTGATATTCGATTTATGACGTGCATACACGTTCATGCTGTGGTCACTGATGCAGAGTCACCGTGAGTGTTTTCGCACGAATCGCATAGATAGTACGACACGATTATTCATCGACGTCCGACTGTATACGACGGAGCGCTTCGAGGAAGCCATCGGCGTAGGTGGCGTCGGTCACATGGTTCGCGTCCCGTTTGGCCGTCTCGTCGGCGTTTGCCACCGCGAACGAGTCACCCACGACCCGAAAGGTGGAAGCGTCGTTTTCTGAGTCACCCACGGCAACGAACTCCTCGGGAGTGTATCCCAGACGGTCGGCAACGATTTCGAGTCCTCCTCCTTTGTCCACGTCGGGCGATTTGACGTGATAGGCGAATCCCGTATCGACCACACAGAGACCGTGGTCTGCGGCGATTTCTTCGAGGGATTCGAGCGGCGAGTCACGACTCACCGCAACCTCGGTTTCACGCCAGCGGTTGATGAGGTCGAGCGAACCCCAGCCGAGTTCGTAGCCGGTCTCGCGGTAGGTCTCAACCACGTTTGCTGCACCCTCACGGTCGCCTGCGACAACGAACTCCTCGACCGTTTCGGTTGCGAGACAGACCACGCCGCCGTTTTCTGCGATGACGATGGTTGGAAGCCCGAGAAATTCACAGAGTGCCACTGGATAGGGAAGCGCCTTGCCGGTTGCGACGACCACCGGTGCGGGCCACTTTCGGAGGGCATCGAAGACCCGCGAATCCACGACTCGATTTCGGTCGGTGAGCGTGCCGTCAATATCGACCACGAGCGGCGGCATATCGGCTGTGTGGTTCATACCCGCTGTGCGCGAGCCGGCGGCTTACGACTTTCTGAAACTCACTCAGAGAGCCGTTCGTACGCCTCGTTCACGCGCTTGAACGTCCGTTCGTTTCCGTCTTCGGTATCTGGATGGACTTCTTTTACTTTCTCGCGGTAAGCCGCCCTGACTGTGGTCTCATCCGCACCGGGGTCGAGACCCAACGTCTGGTACGCCTCTGCGGTGCTTGGGTCGGTTCGCCCTCGCTGGATGGATTCGCTTTG
>DASSKS010000468.1:0-3423 GCA_035690245.1 Halococcus sp.
CAAAGATATTACCGTGCGCAGCGGTGAATCATAATCGAATGGGGTCACGGGAGCACGTCGCGTTCCTCGCTGGGTCGGCAAATCGGGTACGGGTCTTAGAGACCCTCTGCGAGCATCCCTGCCGGCAGTGTGAACTCATCCGGGAGTGTGGGCTGTCGCGTTCGACCGTCCATCGGACGCTCGATGGACTCGCCGCGCGCGACTGGGTTCGCAACGACGGCGGTCGGTACCGACTCACCGCCGGTGGGAGATTCGTCCTCGAACGCTACGAGGCGCTCGAAGCGTCCATCGAGCGCGTCGACGAGTGGGGTCCGTTCCTGACTCGTCTCGACGATATTGCTGCGACGCTACCACCCGCGGCGCTCGACGACGCGGCGATGGTGGCGAACACGCCCGAAACCCCTCATGCGGCGATTAGCCACCTCGCAAACGCGCTCACTGAGAGCGACGCCGAGCGGTTTTACGGTATTTCGCCTATCGTCAGCCCGGTGCTCAACGAGGGCGCGCGCGAACTCGCAGAGACTGGTGCGACGATGGAGTTACTCATCGACGAGTCGGTGCTCGATGCCTCGCGCACCGCCCATCCCGCTGCGCTCGAAGACGCCTACACGCTTTCGAACTTCACGTTGTACCTGTATCCAGACGACCTCACGTTCGGGCTTACGATTCTCGACGACCGTGTGTTGGTCGGTGCCTACGACGAGCAAGGTGTCCTCCGAGAATGTCTCGACGGCACCAACGAGGCGCTCACGGCGTGGGCAAACGACATCTACGAGGAATACCGCGAACGAGCAGCGCGCGCTGATTCTATCGCCGAACCGGAGTAAGTCACTCGATTCTGAACCGCGGTTCTTCGATGGTTTCGCTGTGACACTCGGGACAGCGCGAGGGTCGGTTTGCGGGGTCGTCGAAGCCGTTGAAGCCACACTCACGACACTCAGGCGGGGCGACGAGCAGTTGTTCGTCGCTCTCGTCTAAGGATTGGGCGATGTGTTCGACGTGACTGAGTGCGTCGTCCGCTGTAATAGCGAACTCCGCCGCGAGTATGCCCGGCGGGGCCGTCTGTTCGCGGAGGTACTCGGCGATTTGCCGGCGCGTTGTCGTGTCCGCTTCGCGCATATCGACCCTCGAACGTGGTGGGCAAAAATCGTTTCTGACCGCGGTGGCGGTTGCGGTGCGGCGGCGGTAGCGGCGCGGTGGCGGTTCCTGGTGGATGAAGGGCGAGACGCGCGAACGAGCGAAGCGAGTGAGTAGCGAACGGAGTGAGCGCGCGTCGAGGGCTTCTGCGGTCGGTGCGGTTGCGGGGCGGTCCTCGGTGGATCAAGGGCGAGCGCTGAAAGCGCGAGGGCTTGGGCGGTGCTGTGCGGTCTGCGGAGGCGGAAAGAGCTAGTGATTGTACCGCGAACGAGCCGCAGGCGAGTGAGCGGGCCGACGACCGACCAACGGGAGGGAGGAGGCTTTTGGTCCAGATTTTGCCAGCGAAAGAGCGCGAAGCGCGACTGAGCGCAGCAAAAGGTGGGTGCTAGTCCAGGTTTTTGCGAGGGGTTGAGCGAGCCGAAGGCGAGCGATTCCCCGAAGTAAAAAAGTGGCGGTTAGCACGGGAGGGCGGCGGAATCTGCTCCGTCTCGGTGGGTTCTGTGGGTGCGAGGACACACCGGTCTATCTCGTCGTTGACGTGGCTGTACTGTTTGGGAGTGTTTGCGAGCGGATGGGCCGGATTTTCTGCGCTCTGGATGCGCGCGACACGACATTCGGCGAAGCCACGGATGCGCGCGCGGATGCCTCGCCAGTGATAGCGAGATTGTGGGGGCACGGAAATCGACTGTGAGCAGCGCCACTGTTCTCCCGACGCGAGCACCATGCGATTGACGTTCGCCGCGAGGTCGTCGTGGTCGACGAGTACGCCAACGCGGGCGTCGTGGGGCGCACGCGCGGCGAGCGTGTCGAGACCGAGGTGGAGCGCGCGGTATTCTGCGACGTTGTTGTTCGGCGAGTCGTCACACATCGCGAGGCGGGCGACGCGCTCGCCGTCGCGAGTTTCGATGACGACCCCGAGACCGCCGCCCGAGCGCCGAAACGACCCATCGGTGGCGACGTAAAACTGCCGGTGGTGGGTCCGCGGCGGGTGGGCGATGTGGGGAGTGGGCGAGTCGTCGAACAGGTCTCTCAGGGCCGGCCGACCGTATGCGGCCATACATACCGTAGGCGACACGCCCACATAAAAGTACGGCAGCGCGCTGAGAGCGAAACGTTCAGGCGACACCCAGACCGAAATTCAGCGTGCGCTATCGCAATCTCGTGCTCTTCGTCGCGCTCGCGTTCGTCTGGGGCACCGCGTTCATGGCTATCAAGGCCGGACTCCAGTTCTTTCCGCCCGTTCTGTTCGCGTCGATTCGGTATGATATCGCGGGTATCGTTATGTTCGCTTATGCAGTGTATGCGACCGACCGCTGGCGACCACACGGGCGAAACGAGTGGCTGCTCGTCGTCATCGGCGGTGTCTTGCTCATCGCGGCCTATCACGCCTTCCTGTTCGTCGGCGAGCAAGGAACGACCAGCGCCGCAGCGGCGGTCATCGTCAGCCTCTCGCCCGTGTTGACCACGGCGTTCGCCCGCGCGTTGCTCCCGAGCGACCGCCTCTCGACTGTCGGAATCGTCGGCATCTTTCTTGGACTGCTCGGCGTGGTCGTCCTCACGAAACCTACTCCCGAGAATTTCTTCGGCGGGAATCTGCTTGCCCAAGGACTGGTCTTTGCGGCAGCGCTCGCCTTCGCGCTCGGAAGCGTTCTCACGGGACGGATTTCGGCAGAACTCCCCGCAGAGACGATGGAGGCGTGGTCGATGATTATCGGTGCGCTCGTGATGCATGGGGCAAGCCTCGTGATTGCAGAATCGCCCGCGGCAATCGAGTGGACGCCCGCGGCGTTCGTGGCGCTCGGCTATCTCTCGCTCGTATCGAGCGCGCTCGGTTTTCTCATCTACTTCGACCTCCTCTCCCGACTGGGACCGGTCGAAATCAACCTCGTGTCGTACGTCGCGCCGATGTTCGCGGCGATTTCTGGCGCGCTCGTGCTCGGCGAAGTCATCGACGGGGCGACCGTCATCGGTTTTCTCATCATCTTCACTGGGTTTGTACTGCTGAAGCGCCGGGCCATCGCCGCCGAATGGCCGCGAGTGCGCGCAGCACTCACCGGCGAGTGAGTGACAACCGTGAACCCAAGTTTTCTATACACCGTCACTGTCGCAGGAGATTCGTTCCGTCGCGGGTGATGGCATTCGTTCCGTCACGAGTGATGACGGTTGGCGCGCGCTCGCGCTCGTGTGCGAGTGAAATCGTTCGAAAGGCGCTTCACGCCTTTCGTGATCTCGGAAGACCGACGGTCTTCCGAGGAGTCGTCGGAAACGCGAAGCGTTTCCGAGATC
>DASSKS010000469.1:0-2692 GCA_035690245.1 Halococcus sp.
GTTTCGACGAGATACACCAACAGCGCCCGGAGGTCGTCTGACCGCGCATTGACGATATTCGAGCCGTTTCGGCTCTGTTGGATACTCTCGCGGAGGAGGTCTTGCTCGATTTCCCGACCATCCATTTCCGCGTCGAGAACCTCGATATACAACTGTTCTTGGATGTTTTCGTGCGGTCCGCGGACAACGGTGAGGGGAGCGGGGTCAGTGAGGTCATCCGGCTCTGCGGCGATAGTGGCGCGCGTCCGAAAGATTTCTTTGGTTTCTTCGTCCGTGACCTGAATCGTGACCGCTTCTGCTGGTACTTCTGGCACTTCGTCTTCTGCGGTGACGTACTCTCGCATAGTTCACGCTCTCAATCGATTCTGAGTGTCTAAGCGGTCTCTTCGAAGGGGCATAAACCCTTCTACCAGCAGTACGGAGCGTTCAGAATGGAAAAATCCTTGCGACTCCAGTACAATGGACAGTCAATGGCTTCGCGCCAACGCTGTAAAATCGACCGTGCGCTTCGAAACTACGACCTCGATGCGGTCGTCACGAGTCACGAGACGGTCGATGACTACCTCCTCGCCCGCTGGAAGGGCACGGACGGGCGTTCTGCTGTGGGTTACAGACCGCTCACGGAGTGGTTCAACAAACGACTGCTCAAATATACCTACGACGAAACCGGGCGGGATGCGACGGGAACACGCCTCGAAAGCGAGTACGAGGCCCTCACCGGCGACGACGAACTCCTCAGAGAAGAGGTCGCAGACGACCTCAGGATGGATGGGGTCGCTGTGGATACCGTCCTCGATGCGATGGTTTCGTGGAGTACGATGCGCCACCACCTAAAGCGCTGTCTAGAGGGCGAAAAACAACAGCCCGAGTCGACATCGGAGTGGGAACGCCGGAGCGTCGACATCGCGCGCCACCAGACGGAAGAAAAAGTCACCGACGCGCTCAGTTCGCTCGATTCGAAGGGGAGACTTCCCGGCGGTTCGGCGACCGATGTTCACGTACAGGTCCAGCTCCAATGTCCGGTATGTCACGTTCGTGTCCCGTTCGAGGAAGCCCTCTCGCGGGGACATATCTGTCGAGAGCATCTTCCCAGTGAAAAAGCAGACGAAACGAATGAATAATACCGGTCGAGAGCCAATAGCGTTCGAGCCAACTGATGACATGGGAACTCCATCTCAAAAATATCGCCGGCATCCGCGAGGGGAGGGCGACACTCGAACCGGGACTCAACGCCGTCCGCGGAGCCAACTGGCAGGGAAAATCGAGTCTCCTCCACGGTATCGAGACGGCCATGGGCACCGAAACGCCGCTGACAGAGGGTGAAACCGACGGACGGGTGGAGCTTTCGACACCCGACGAATCCACAGTGGTGGACCTCGTTCGGTCAAAGGGAACCGTCACGAGAACAGGCGAACCGTATCTCGAAGACGACTATACTCGCACGTGTGCGTCGCTGTATGCGTTCCTCGGGACGGAAAACGAAGTTCGACGGGCGGTTCGAAACGACGAAAACCTCATGGACGTGCTGCTACGCCCGCTCGACCTCGAAAATATCGAAGAGCAAATCGCCGACCGAAAGGACGAACGGCGACGAGTCGAAGCCGAACTCGACCGGGCGAGAGAGGCCGCAAACGAACTGCCAGCGCTCGAAGACGAACTGGCACACACAGAGACCAGGCTGGAGAGGTTGAGGGACGAACGCGACGGATTCGACCGGCCAGAGGATTCGGACGAGCGGAGAGCAGCGTTGACCGATGCGCGCGCCGAACGCGACCAACTCACAAATCGAATCGAACGACTCGAAGCCACCATTGAGCGAACCGAAACCACGCTCGAAGAACGACGGGCCGAACGGGAGGGGCTGAGCGTACCAGAAACGGATGTCGAATCCAGCCTCGCAGACGAGCGAGACGCGCTCTCGGACGTGCGCCGCAAACTCGACCTGCTAGAAACGGTGTATTCGGCGAACAAGCGTATTCTCGACGAGGGCCATCTCGAATTAGTTTCCGAAGTCGACCGGAGTCTCGTCGAAGACACCGTTTCCTGTTGGGTGTGTGGGACCGAAACCACGGCGGACGACATCGAATCCCGTGTGGCGACGCTCGGAGAGCGGGTTTCGCAACTGCGGTCTGCAGTGACGGAACACGAACAGCGCGTCGAGCAATTAGAAGAAACACAACGGGAGACGAAACGAGCGAAGCGGCGAAAGCGCGACCTCGAAAACGAGATTGCAGACCGAGAAACCAAACTCGAAGACCGAAAGGAGAGTCTGACGCGCGCAACCGAACGGTACAACCGACTCGAAGACCGGGTTTCTGCCCTCACAGAAACGGTTGCAGCGGAGAACGAACGCCTCACCGAAATCGAAAGCGACATTAAGCTTCTCAGCAGCGAGCGTGATGAAACCAAAGAACGCATCGAGAATTTGAAAGCGCGAGCAGAACGGAAGTCACTGCTCGAAGCCGAGTACGATTCACTCACGAGCGACATCGAAGCCCTCAGAAACAGAACAGACGAACGAAAGCGTCGGATGCGCGAGGCCTTCGACGACGCGATAGCGGACATCCTCCCGCGATTCACCCTCGGGTTTGAAACTGCTCGTCTCACGAGCGAGTTCGACCTCGTCGTCGCCCGCGAGGGCCGGGAAGCAGACCTCGCTGCGCTCAGCGAGGGCGAACTCGAATTACTGGGT
>DASSKS010000470.1:0-2727 GCA_035690245.1 Halococcus sp.
TGTGGCCTACGACTGGAGCCATACAAATCTTCACGGCACGCTCGTCTGCCTTCCCGTACTCAACGTTCCCGGTTTTCTCGCCCAACAACGCTATCTTCCAATCTACGACCGCGACCTCAACCGGTCGTTTCCCGGCAGCAAGGACGGCACGAGCGCGCGGCGGATGGCCCACCGCATCTTCGAGAATTTCGTCTCGCCGGGTGATTTCGCCCTCGATTTTCACACCTCGACGCGCGGGCGAACCAATATGCTCCACGTCCGGGCTGACACCACGAACGAAAAAATCGAACGGGTAGCGAGAGCGTTCGCCTCGAACGTCATCATCGCCGGCGAGGGTCCAGAGGGCACGCTCAGACGCGAAGCCTCACAGCGGGGAATACCCACAATTACGGTCGAGATGGGCGAAGCGCACCGCTTTCAGCGAGCACTCATCGACCGCGCGCTCGCGGGCGTCGAGAGCGTCCTCGCGGAGTTCGGACTCCAGCGGACGAATGCCGTGCGCTGGCCGGGTTGGCGCACAGTCATCGATGGAGGGTCCGAAACGACGTGGCTCCGGGCGGATGACGGTGGACTGGTGGATATGCATTACGATGGAGGTGACCTCGTGGGCGAAGGAGAAGCGGTCTGTACCATCTCAAACCCCTTTAAGACCGAAAGCCAGACCGTGACCGCACCCTTTACTGGATTATTGGTCGGCGTGCTCGAAAATCCACTCGTCTATCCCGGCAACCCGCTGTGTCACCTCGTCGAACTCGACGCCTCGACCCAGAGCGCGCTCGAACGCGAACAGGCCAAACGCGCCGGTTGAATCACGCGAGGCTCAGTGGTCGTGGGCGGTGAGGTGTGCGTGGTGGGTGTCGCGGTCGGGACAGAGTTCGACGGTTGCGTGGTCTACGTCGTTCGCCGAAAGCACGTCGTGAACGCCACGGATGACCTCGGGGGCGGCCATTCCATCGGCTGTCTCGACGTGTGTCGTGGCGATGGTGATTTCACTACAAATCTGCCATGCGTGGAGGTCTGCGACCCGCTCAACGCCCTCGACATCCGCGATGGCCCTTCGTACTGTGTCCACGTCGAAGGGCGCTCGGTGGAGGAAGATTTCGCCGCTCCCTCTGAGGAGTTTGCCCGCACTCCAGATGATAATGAGAGCAATGAGTCCCGCAGTAATCGGGTCGATGATGCCAATGCCGGTGTATTCGACCACGATGACCGAGATGATGACGCCAATCGACCCGCCGGCATCCCCGAGGAGGTGATAGAACGCACCGCGCTCGTTGAGGCTCATCTCGCCGCCCTCTAGTACGAAAACCGAGACGAGATTCACGACGAGTCCGAACCCGGCGAGCGCGAGGGTCGGAACGGTGGCGATAGCAACGGGGTCGAGAAACCGTTGATAGGATTCATAGAGGATGAACCCGACCATCGGGATGAGGAGTGCGCCGTTGACGAAGGCCGACAGCGGTTCGAGGCGGTGAAGCCCGAACGAATACCTATCGGAGGTGTCGTAGTTCGCGGCGATGTACGAGGCAGCGAATGCCATCACGTATGCGAGCGCGTCGAACAGCATATGAATGGCATCACTGAGCAGTGCAACCGAACCGAAGGCGAGACCACCGGCGAGTTCCGCGATGAACCCGACGAGGTTGATACCGGCAACGAGCGCCAACTTTTGAGCGCTGGTATCGTCTCTCGGGCCATGACCGTGGCTGTGGTCATGTCCGTTATCCGCCCCGGATGTATGACCGTCGTGCTCGACGTGGGGGCGTGTATCGGTCACATCCGAACTACGACGGGAATCCATATTAACCCTCCTGCCATAAAACGCGGGATTTCTGTGTAGAATTACTATCTATCCTCGACTCGATTATTAATTCTACCGTCATCGTCAGCGATTCGTCGGTGGGTACTGATTCGCCGACCGAGTAGCTATCCGGGTTAGTAACTACTATATCCGGCGAGTTCGAGAGTTCGGATACATGAGTCAGTCGTACAATCGAGGTCTCATCGAGGACTTCGGGCGGTGGCGAGAGTTTTCTGCGGGGATGTGGGCGTGGGTGTTCCACAAGTTCACCGGCTGGGTGCTCATTGGCTACCTATTCACCCATATCGCTGTCCTGAGTACGTCGATTGCTGGTGCGGCGGTGTACACCTCGACGCTCCATTCGCTCGAAAGTCTGTTGCTCGTCCGAATCCTCGAAGTCGGCCTGCTCGCCGTGGCGGCCTTTCACATCCTGAACGGGATTCGACTGCTGTTCATCGACCTCGGTGTGGGTCTCGATTCACAGGACAAGAGCTTCTATGCCTCGTTGGTTCTGACGGGAGCCATCGCCATCGCAAGCGTACCGACCTTTCTCGCGGGGGCGTTTTAGATGGCAGAGCGCTATTCCTCGTTCGACCGGCGTGGCTGGCAGTGGTTCGTCCAGCGCATAACGGCGGCGTTTTTGATTGTGGTGCTCGCCTTCCATTTCATGGTGGAGCATTTCATCAACCACGCCGCAGAAATCACCTTCATGGGGTCACACGCCCGGATGAGTCAGGTCGGCTATTTCATCACGATGGTGTTGTTCCTCATCACAGCGGCCTTTCACGGGGTGAACGGCGTCTACAACGCCTTGGTGAATCAGGGTCTCGACGGAACCCAAAAAACGGTGGTTTTGGGAGTGCTCGTCGTGGCGAGCGTTGCGCTCGTCGTACAGGGGGTTCGCCTCGCGTTTGCGATGACTGGGC
>DASSKS010000471.1:0-2015 GCA_035690245.1 Halococcus sp.
ACTCGATGACGGCCATCTGGAAGCCGAGACAGAGTCCAAGAAACGGAACCCGGTTCTCGCGGGCGTAGTTGGCCGCCGCGATTTTTTCGCCCGTGCCGCGCGTGCCGAACCCGCCCGGAACCACGACGCCGTCTGCCTCCCGGAGTCTGCGTTCGTGGGTGTTCGCCATCTCCTCTGCATCGACCCACAGCACCTCGACTTCGACGCCGTGTTCGAGACCCGCGTGTTTGAGCGCTTCGTGAATCGAGAGGTAGGCGTCCTCCAAGGCGTATTTTCCGACGAGCGCCACAGTCACAGTACCAGATTGCTCGCGGGTCACGATGTCGCGCCACCGACTCGCGCGCTCCGGTTCTGGCCGGGCCGCCTCCTCGATTTCCAACTGCCTCATTACATACTCGTCCAAGCCCTCTTCTTCGACCACGAGCGGAACATGATAGATGTCTTCGACATCCGGGTTCGAGAACACTGCTTCGGTGGGAACGTCACAGAACAACGCGATTTTTTCCTTTGTATCCGGTTCGAGTTCGTCGTCACACCGTCCGACCACGATGTCGGGCTGGAGACCGATTGAACGCAGCTCCTTGACACTGTGCTGGGTGGGTTTGGTCTTCTGCTCGCCGTTTTTCGAGTAGGGAATGAGCGTGACGTGGGCCAGCAAAACGTCTTCTTCTCGTTCTTCGTGGACGAACTGGCGGATGGCCTCGTAGTAGGGGCCGCCCTCGATATCCCCAACTGTGCCGCCAACCTCGATGAGACAGACATCGTGGCCCGCGGCAGCCTCTCGGATGCGGCGCTTGATGTCGTCGGTGATGTGTGGGATGATTTGGACGGTTTTACCAAGATAGTCCCCAGAACGCTCCTTCTCGATGACGTTTTTGTAGAGTTTGCCAGTCGTAATATTCTGGTCGAAACTCATGTCTGCATCGAGAAAGCGTTCGTAGTTTCCGAGATCCAAATCGACTTCACCGCCGTCTTTCAAGACATAGACCTCGCCGTGTTGGTAGGGATTCATCGTGCCAGCATCGACGTTCAGGTAGGGGTCGATTTTCACGGCTGTAACGTCGAAGCCGGCGTTTGCGAGCAGTCTTCCGGTGCTCGCGGCGGTGATTCCCTTTCCGAGACCGGACATCACACCACCAGTAACGAAAACGAATTTCGGTCCCGTCTCGGGACCTGCGGGGTCTGTCGGCATATCAACGGTGCGCTACCGGGAAACAAAATCGTTTCGGAGCCATGATACCGTCACAGTTGCTCATCGAAAAATGCCACAACTCGCTCGGCTACCTTTTCTGACTGTCCGAGGAAGAAGTGGTCCGCCGACAGCCCTTCTACCTCGATATCGAGTTCGCGGGCGCGTTCGACCACTGGCTCCCAGTCAGCGGTGCTGTCGCGTTCGGCATACAGAATTTTTACTGGAAAGTCGATGCCATCGAGCGCGGCTACTGCATCGAGGTCGCCCTGTCCGCTATCGGGCGCAAGCGCACACACTGCCCCCAACTCCTCGATTTCTGTAGCGGCCAGAAGCGCCATCGTCGCGCCAAAACTGAATCCGAACAGTCCGACTCTATCGGCGCGCTCGTGTGCCCATTCGACGGCGTTTTTCACGTCTGCTTGCTCGCCGTGGCCCTCGTCCCACTCGCCATAATCGAATCGGAGACAGACGATTCCCTTCTCACGAAGGGCGTCGCTCACGGCTGTCAGTCGCTGGTCAGAGCGCGTACCACCCTGTTGGGGATGGGGCGGGCACGCGACGACCAGCCGTTCTATGTTTTCGCTGTCGTCTGCATCGAGCGTTCCGCGTACGTCTCGGCCACCGGGAAGCACGATATCGCTCACAACCACTGTTCGGGTGGGAGGTGTTTTAAGATAGCGGGCCGCTAGTGGCAGACATGGGAATACTCTCACGCGCATCGTACGTCATCCGGTCGCGGATGAACGCGATACTCAATAGAGCAGAAGACCCGAGCGAATCGCTCGATTACTCATACGAACAGCTCCGAGACCAACTCCAAGAC
>DASSKS010000472.1:0-3704 GCA_035690245.1 Halococcus sp.
CGCTCGCCGCGCCGAGGTCCACGAACGTAAATCCGGTTTGAAATATCTGTATGCTGATTAGTTTCGTCGCGTTTCCGGGCCCGCCTCGCGTCAGCCCATACACCGTCCCGAACGTTCTAAAGAGGTCGATGAGGCGGATGAGGACCGCCACGAAGACGACTGGCTTCATATACGGAATGATGATGTGGAGATACGTCCGCCACGTCGGCGCACCGTCAACCCGCGCCGCTTCGACCAGTTCCTCGGGAACGGACGAGAGCCCGGCATAAAAGATGATGAACATGAACGGGGTCCAGTTCCACGTATCGATGAGAATCACGCTCAGCAGGGGAATATCCGTCAGGAAGTTCGGGGCGGCAAACGGGGTGTACGTACCGATCAGATAGGGGATGATACCGAGTTGTGGATTCAACATGATCTGCCCGAGTGTCGCAAGCGCTACGGGGGCCATGGCCATCGGGAGAATGAATGCAATGCGATAGAACGTTTTGGCCCGGCCATCAGAGACGTTCGTCACCAGCGCCGCGAGACCGAATCCGAGAACCGTTTCGAGGACCAACGCGCTTGTAACGAAGATAGCCGTCACGCCGATGGACTGCCAAACCACGGGATTGGTGAATATCACACGGAAATTATGCAACCCGGCGAACGTCCCTAGCTGTTCTGGATTGACATACGTATAGTGTACGAGACTGAGATAGAGGTCATACACCCCCGGAAAGACCGTGATCAACAGCACGAAGATGACCATCGGCGCGGCGAGCCACCGTGGAAGGTATTCGTTCCAGAGATTTCGGAGTCGGTTCCCCTCTTGGGCAGTTCCGTCCGTGCGGGGGGTTTGTGTATCGAGACTCATGTCTGTGCACGTGATTGCTGAATCGCACGTGTGCAGTCGGTCGCTCGGTTCACCGCAAGAAGGTGTCCCCGTCGGTTCCGAGTAGCTAGCAACGGATGGCTGGGCTGTTTCACGAAATCAGTCCCCCTCGACGGTTAGTTCGGCCTGTTGTGCGGCTTTCGCAAACGCCGCTTCGACGGATTTGTTCCCCGCGATTGCCTCCTGTAGCTGGACGGAATACTTCTGTCCCCACACGGGGTACTGGGGGTCGTATGGTTCGCTCACGGCGTCTTGTAACGAGGCGAGCGAGACATCCGCGAAGTTTTTCCCGTATTTCTGTTTGTACTTCGGGTTCTCCCATATCGACCGGCGGGTCGGAAACGGTGCTTGGTTCTGTATCGACATCCAGTGCTGTGTTGGCCTTGACGTCGCCCAGACCATGAACAAGAACGCCGCCTCCGAGTTCTCCGCCGCCTTCGATGTCGAAAGTTGCCACGTGAACGCCCCCGGTGTGAATCGCGCGTTGTTCGCGGATGGAACGGCCATCTTCGAAATCCCAATCGTATCGGCAACTTGTGATGAACCGGGGTCGGTGAGGCTGCCCCAAAAGAGGTTCGCGTCGTTCATGATGTGTCCTGCGCCGGCTTGTTGCATCGTTGCAACCGCTTCTGACCACGTCATGGTGGCTATCCCCGGCGGACCGTACTTCTGCAGTGTATCTACGTAATACTGCCCCGCCTCAATCGCCGTCTTCGTATCGAGTCCTGACTCTTCTGGATAATTCGTCCAGAGCGTTCCTCCATGTTCACGAATCCACGGGTCCATCGTGTAGATGTTCATTCCATACCCTTTCTGGCCACGGCCAACGAGTCCAACGACACCCTCCTCGTTTTCGTGAATAACGCTGGCGTTGTGAACGAATTCGTCGGTCGTCTTTGGCTCTTTCAACCCGTATTTCTCATAAAGGTCCGTCCGGTAGAACATCGTGTGCACTTCGACAGTAATCGGCAACCCGGTCCACGAGTTCGTGCGACCGGCCCCATGAGCAGCCTGCCGACAGACATTTAGCAGGTCTTTTGGGTCATACCACTCCCTATCGAATATGTCGGTAGTATTGAAGTAAGGGTCGAGTAACTGTAGCCAACCGGCTTCGCGGAACTGATTCACTACTTGGTCCATGAAGAACACATCAAATTTCCCGGCCCCCGTACTCACGTCGGTGAGGCGTTTCGTTCGAAACTGCTGTTCCGGGAGGAGGTTCCACACGACATCGATTCCGGTCAATTTCTCGAAAATTGGGATGAGGGGTTTGATACCATCGACCCAAGCGTGCTGTACGGCTCCGATGTTGATGCTCGTTCCCTCGTATTTCTTCCAGTCGATGTCGGCGTTCGTGTACCGTGAGAGACCGAGCTTGATGGGTTCTTTTTGCGAGGATTCGCTACCACCGCTTCCCGAGGTAGCTGCTGTGCCGCCGCGCGTGCATCCAGCGAGACCGGCTCCGAGACACACGCCAGCATATTTGAGAAAATCCCGGCGCTTGCGTTCGTTACCCATGGTCAAAGGTATCGAGCGTTGCGAACCCGTGTATATATATCTTTGCGATTTGGACATCCCTCCCACTCGTTCCAAAGCTATTAGATGATTCGCGCTGACCACTGTGAGTATGGAATGTGATGTAGAAGGCCGTACTGCGCTCATCAGCGGGTCCGGTCGCGGCATGGGAAAGAAATCAGCCGAAACACTCGCCGAAAACGGCGCGAACGTCGTCATCAACGATGTCGATGCCGATGTCGCAGAAGCGACCGCGGCAGAAATCCGCGAGTACGGCGTCGAAGCTATCGGTATTCCAGCCGATGTCAGTGACGAAACCGAAGTCGAGGCGATGGTCGAAGAAGCACTCGGGGAGTTCGGAACCATCGATTTCCTCGTCAACAACGCCGGAATCGGTGATGTGGACCGATTCACGAACAAGCCGGATGACACACTATGGGACCTCAATCTCGGCACGCACCTCCGAGGCGCGATCTATTGTAGCAAACACGCTATTGATGGGATGATAGAACAGGAATATGGGAAGATCATCAATATGACATCCATCCATACGAAAAACGGCATCGGGATGTCTCCTCAGTACGATGTGGCGAAGTACTGACTCCTTGGACTGACGAAGACACTCGCGCTCGAACTCGGACGAGACGGGATTCGGGTAAACGCGATTGCGCCGGGATTCGCAGAGACCCGTCTCACCGAGAAGTTCACCGAGGAGACGCGCGAGCAGATTTTAAACCTTAACCCGCTTGGGCGGTTTGCACAACCCGACGAAGTAGCGAACGCCGTCCTGTATCTGGTCTCGCCCGCCGGGGATTACATCAACGGCGAGGAACTCCGCATCGACGGCGGCCAGCAGCCAATCGATGCGTGGAAGCACGAGGATTATCGCTTCGAATAGCTCTCAATTTTTGTTGGGTAGCACGAGTTTCTTCAGTCCTTCCGAGTTATCCATGCGGTCGAAGGCGGTCGTGAGTTCGTCGAGACCGAGTTCTTCCGTAACGAGTCGGTCGGTATCGATACGTCCCTGCCGGAGCATCTCAACAGCGATTTCGAAATCGTGGGGGCGCAACGAGTATGTCCCGGTGAGTTCGACCTCGTGGTAGTAATAGTCGAACGGGGATATCTCGATTGTGCTATCCTGTGGGGGCACGCCGAAAATGAGGGTCCGACCGCCGGGACTGGGTAGGTCGATTGCGTCCTGAATTGTTTCCGGCATCCCGACCACTTCGACCGCGATATCGACCGCCCCAATACGGTCATCGACAGCCTCCTTGAGGTCGATGTCGGTGGGGTCAATTACGTGGTCGGCACCGAG
>DASSKS010000473.1:0-5033 GCA_035690245.1 Halococcus sp.
AAAATTCTAAGATATACTAAATAATATTATAGTGGAATTATTATATAACAACTAATCTTACTGCCGTGATTATCGACTGGAAATGCAACTGATAGATGGTTTTTAACACACCGGCCCGCTATCCATGGTAGATGACTTCGAATCCACCACCTGCCATCGATGACTGTATAGACCTATACCTACATACGTGGGAGCGTTTCGGAGAGCGTCGCTTCGACGTAGAACAGCTGGTCGAACAGTTCGTGGCCCGTGATATCCGTTTCCTCGACGGAAAAGACGATGCACAACGCCGCCTCGATATGCTCGTCGAGTATGGACTGCTGACTCACGACGATGGACAGTATCGAATCCACTGTCTGCCCAATGAGGACCTCTCAGCATGGCGCGAGCGAACCCGTTCACCCGAGGCAATCTACCGGCTGGTTCAGCAGGCTAAACGGCAGCGAGAGCGCGAATCGAAGCCCAATTCTCCCGAAACCTTCGAATACGAGGGAGAGGTGTTCGTGAGTATCCCTGCTACTGAAGACACGGACAGACCTGACCTGACGACAGCGGTGGCTACTCAAACAAGTCAATCGTCACCGTTCGACGGAATCGTCCTCCGGTCACCCGCTGACCAGCTCGGAGATATTCAGCAACTGGCCGACGAACTGTGCGACGCCGAAGCGATGGTCGAGACTGATCGATTCTCCCGTTTCGAAAAGGTCACCTCTACTATCAGGGGAGACCACAAAGACGATCTCGAATACCATCTGTATCTGCGTTCGGTACGTTGATACTTCCGCAGCGTCGCCAGTCGAGTCAATAGCTGAAGTGGGTCTCTGACGTTTTCATCTCGCTCTCGAACGCAATACGATTGCGGTCACTCTCGGTCTATCAGCGACCAGCGTCATACAGTTCTTTCCGAAAACATGACTGATTTATTTCATAATTGTTAACTCATGCTACATAGATACTTCACATGGAGTCCATTGACTGGAGATACCAATGCCCGAAGTACAATTCGAAATCGACGTGGATAGTCCGCCCGACGAACAGCCCGGAGCCAACCCATTCAATCGATGGCATCCGGACATCCCTGCCGTCGTCGAAGCCGATCCAGGAGAGACTATGCGTCTTGAGGCGCTCGACTGGACTGGAGGACAGATTCAGGACAACGACGACGCGAACGAAGTCCGTGACGTAGACCTCACTCAGGTACACTACCTGGCTGGACCGGTCCACGTAAACGGTGCCGAACCCGGCGACTTACTGAAAGTCGAGTTCCTCGACATGGGACCGCTCAACGAGCGTGCGGAATTCGGCTTCACTGGAACGTTCTCCCAACAGAACGGGGGCGGATTCCTGACCGACCACTTCCCCGATGCCGCGAAGTCGATCTGGGACCTCGATGGCTACACCGTCTCGTCCCGACACGTCCCGGATGTCCGCTACCAAGGGAAAATCCATCCCGGACTGGCCGGCTGTGCCCCGAGTCAGGAACTCCTCGAAACGTGGAACGAGCGCGAACAGGCACTCATCGACAAACACGAAGCAGACCCCGAGTCGATTCACAACCATCCGACCGGGAAAGAAGAACCCCCAGTTGCGAATCCCCCGACGACAGACGGTGCGCTGATGGGCGAAATGGACCCAGACGAAGCCGAACAGGCCGCAACGGAGGGGGCCAGAACCGTTCCACCGCGCGAACACGGTGGCAACCACGACATCAAAGACCTCTCGATAGGGTCAACTGTCTACTTCCCGGTCTATGTCGAGGGCGGGAAGTTCGGCATCGGGGACTTCCACGCCTCGCAAGGCGATGGCGAAATCACCTTCTGTGGCGCTATCGAGATGGCCGCATATATCGATGTGAAATTCGATATCGTCAAACAGGGCATGGAAAAGCACGGAATCGACCATCCCATATTCGAGCCGGGGAACCGGGGCCCCACGTTCGAAGACTACGTCACCTTCTGTGGGTACTCAGTAACAGAAGACGGCGAACAGCACTACCTCGATTCGCACGTCGCCTACCGTCGCGCGGCGCTTCAAGCGATAGAGTACCTGAAGAAGTTCGGCTACACCGGCCAGCAGGCGCTCCATATCTTGGGCACAGCTCCCATCGAAGGGCGACAGAGCGGGGTCGTTGACGTTCCGAATGCGTGTTCTACGCTCGCGCTCCCAAAGGGGGTGTTCGACTTCGACATCTCTCCAGAGAGTTTCGGAGAACACAAAGACCGCGGCGATGTCGTCGTTACAGACGACCCGCTCGGGTAACGCTCCACTGACTGAAAACGGGGTGGCTCGCACTCCATCTCATGTTTTCTTCATCGAAGAATCACGGACAAAATAATCTCCGCTTCTCAACGGACTCGAAACAAGCATCTACCAACAGAATCGTGGTGCTACTGGTTGTGCTCCTCCATCCGCGTCTAGCGTATTATCCTTCTACAGGGAGTTCAAGAAGCTTTGCTCTTTGTAGACTGGCGGAACAGCATACTACAGTGGAGTCTTTTGGTTCCACTATCGTATCGAAAAGCGCCTGAAGAAGTGATCCACCAACGGATCGACAGCGACGAGCATCACCCAGAAATACATCGCCCATATCGGATTCACCCATGCAATCGGAATCGAGAGCGCGAAGACGACCGACGGTGCAAGTATCCGAACAGTGCGGTCGCGTGCCTGCGTCGGCGTAACAGCATCGCTCACTAGTTCGGCTCTCTCGGATGCATACCACCAGAGTCCGGCAGAGAGAACGCCAGTCACTACCAAGGTAATCGCATAGACCGAAACAGTAACTGGAGTAATGCTCTCACCGAGCAGTGACGTCGGGAACGGCACGAATGCAATACAGAGCAAGAACAACAGATTGAACCAGAGCAATCGACCGTCCTGCCGTTCGACCTGTTGAAAGATACGATGATGGCTGATCCAGTAGTTTCCGATCACGAGAAAACTGATGATGTAGCTCAGTACGTCCGGCCACTCGGCAAACACGGCACTCGCTATGCCGTTCGGTCCCACTGTCGGGACCTCTATGTTCAAGACCAACAGCGTGATCGCAATCGCAAAGACACCATCACTGAATCCGACCAGTCGATTGACGCCAGTCCGAGGTTCGTCATGTCCCATACGGAGATGAACGGAATAGTCGAAAATAACAGTATGGTGACTGAGTTACCCGTCGGGACTCCGCTTAGCAACTCTCCCCTGTGTTTTAATGAGTCGATGTTCTGTAGTACAGAGGAGCAAAAGCGCACAGGTGGGTTATCCTCTGACCAATCCGTATTCATGACGTAGTGGCTGTCGCTACTCTTTTCATCCACATTAGTATGCTGTTCCGCCAGTCTACAAAGAGCGACCTGAATATATGACGTACACCGTCTCGTGCGACACCACCGAGTCGGTTGGCACAGCGTATTTATATGATGCAGTTGCATACCGAGCCATGACAACGGATGACGGTCCACTCGATAGAACGCTGTTCGACCGGTTGGAGCGGCTCTCGACGCCCGCAGTGGCCGACACGAAACACGATGGTGTGAGCGTTTTGACCCCGGCAATCGAGTCGGTTCACGCTGATTGTACGGTTACCGGAGCGGTACGGACGGTCAAGCTCGACCCATCAGCACTCTGGGCTCCTGTACAGACGCTCGATGAAGCCCGCAGCGGTGAGGTCATCGTGGTCGATACCGGTGGTTGCACTGACGAGGCGATTTGGGGTGAGTTGCTCTCGACGTACGCAACTGCTATTGGTGTCGTAGGGATGGTCACTAACGGCGCGGTTCGGGACATCGCTGGAATACGTGACCTCGGATTTCCCGCTTTCGCGCGGACTCGCACCCCTCGGGGACCAAGCGGGAGCGAAGAAGTCGAGACGAACGTACAGGTTATAATGGGCGAGGCGCTGATCGATCCCGGAGACGTACTCGTCGGCGACGAGTCCGGCGTGGTCGTCATTGACCGCGATACCGTGGACGAGGTCATTACGGCTGCCGAGGCGGTCGCCGAGACGGAACGAGCGGTCGAACGACAGATTGAGGAAGGGGGGTCGCTCGGAGATGCGTTCGAGAGCGCTGGAATGGGATAATCAGGCCGTCTCGTGGACGATTTCAGGAAAGTAACGGAGTCCGTCTCAATTTCGGCGTTCGATGACAGCCTCGTAGGTTTCCTTCGCGTCGCGCGCCGCGAGGGAGACGATGACCGACGACTCGCAAGACCCGCTTCCGGCTCGCGTGTCCGAGTATGTCGTTGACGGGAATTACGACGCGACGCCCAACGAAGTGCTTCGTGACGCCGACCTCGACGAGTTTTGGCATGAGCAGGCCGAGCACTATCTGGCCGTCACCCGTACACGCTGTTCAAGAACAAGGAGAGAATCGACACTGACGGTCTTCAGTTGAACCGCATCGAGTGGGACAAGTCGTGGTTCTATCCCCCCACAATCACGTCGGTGGGCGACTGTCATCCACTCGTCGCAGATGAACGCCCCGCGCGGTCGAAACTATGTTTCGGCGGTCATTCCCGCTGCAAAAACTGTTTCAGATGAACCCGATTCGAGGACCCAGAACCGGATAGCGGTCTATCTCGCTATAATCAACGTACAGACAGGTTTCGATAGGGTTAGCGTTGGTACTCAATACGAAGACTGAGTGGTGACCGCCCGATAATCACTGGTTGGGTCTGCCTATCACGTCCGGAGTGCGGACACGACTGTATCGAGAGTGTCTGCCGTATGGAGGTTTGTGACGCTATTGTATATGTTCTGAGCTGCTTCCTCTGACACTGCTCGGTGCGCGCATTCGAGGAACTTCTCTCGGAGTTCGGTCTCAGAAAGCGGGTCACTGTGGGTGCCCGGTGGGTTCTCACGACGTTCGGTATATGCGTTGTCGTCGGTTTCGACTCTGACTGTGGCTTCGTGTGAGTCATACGCGAGGTCTGAATCTACGTTCAACGACACGCGGGACCGAAGCCGGTCTACGATGTCCTCGGTGAGCGCGTCAGACTCGAACGTGGAGAGACCGACCTCACCGTGGGCGAGCGCGCTT
>DASSKS010000474.1:0-7632 GCA_035690245.1 Halococcus sp.
CGCGACTGAACACCAACCGCTTTCAATTTTTGGACGCGGTGATACGACGGACGAACCAAAACCGAAACAATGATAAAAATCAACTATTTACGCGAATTCCCTTATGACTCACGGAGACAGTGCTTGAAATCATGACGATGAAACGAATTCCGATTATGCTCGTTGCGCTCTGTGCGCTCGCGGGGGCTGCGGTTGGCGGAGCCGCCTCGATGCCGGTCGCGGCCCCGAGCGCGTATGCGCCAGTGTCCAGTGGACCGGCAGCGACCGACGCCTCGGTAGTGACTGATACCCCAATAGCGACACTCGACGGCTCAGTGGCTGCCGACTCGACAGAACGGGTGAGCGACTGTGACCTCGTAGACATCGACGGCAACGACAACACGATTGCGGTCAACATCAGTGCCAACACGACCGCTGGCGATGGCGTATCCATCCAGTACCACTGCGGCGCAGGCGACGCTACGACCGTCGACCACGACCTCATCGACGTTGACGGCCACAACAATGCAGTGACCGTCGCCGTGCAGGTCGAAAACGGCGCAATCGTCTTCGGCGAAAACGGGAGTGCCACCGACAAAAACGGGCTGCACGTCGCACTCAACTGCGGAGGTGGCACGGTCAGCGATTGTGACGCGGTCGATATCGACGGCACCAACAACTCGGTGACGCTCGTCGTGCGAAGCGACGACGGACAGACCGTCCACGAGTTCGGTGCCGTGCAGGCTGAGAGCGCACGAAGTGAACTCGGCGAGAACGACGAGGACGACGACAATGACGGCGCTATCGACGAGGATGACGAGGACCACGAAGGTCCATCGAACGACGATGACGACGGAGACGGCTGCATCGATGAAGACGACGAACCGGACGACGGCGACGACGGGGCCGATGATTTCGCCGGCAACGCAGAGGACGACGACGACGGAGACGGCTGCATCGATGAAGACGACGAAGCGGACAGCGGAAACTCGGACGACATCGACAACGACGGCGACGGCGCAGTTGACGAAGACGATGAGAAGAGTCTTCCCGAGAGGCGATAGCTGAAGGAATTTATAAGTCTTTGCAGGGAGAGCACGCTTTCCAGCAACCGTCGAATCAGGCCTGAGCCGTCGAGACCAAGCTCTGAGCGACGCCCGCAAGGTCGTCGGTAGCGACTCCGCGCAGACGTTCATCACCGAGCAAGAGACGCAGACGTGGCCGACCGATATCAATCGGCACTTTCGACGTGTCGAGCAGGCCCATCTCTTCAAGCCGGGTTTTCGTCCGCGAGAACGTCGCCTTACTCGCCACACCTACATCCTCGCCCCACTTTGAGATATCGTACAGCAATTCCTCGTGTTTCGCCGCCACCAGCAGGCTCACTCCCACCTCGTCGAGACTGTCCCCATCACCGCGCGTGGTCCCAAGTACATCGAGCATCGTCCGAAAGTCCGATTTAACCTCCGAACCGAACTCCGCTGCGAGCGACTCTTCGACACGCGACCGTGCCGGCGTCCGCAGTCCGAATTCTTCGGCTGTCTCCCACACACCACTCCAACGCTTGCGCACACTTTCGACGACCTCCTCATTGTCGGTGACGAGTCCGGCGACGTACTCGCCCGCTGGAACCACCGAGACCACCGCCCCTTCGGTGACCACCAAAACGTTCTTGAATGGTTCGCCGGGTGTTCGCAAGGAGAGTGTATTGGCCTCGACCAACTCTGCAGCCGCGCTCGCCAACACGAAATCATCTCGCACCCATTTCAGCACTGACTCTCGTGCGAGTAATCGTACCTTCGGCGGCTCATCCAACTCCCCCAGGACTTCAATGAGTGCCTCTGTTGCCTCTTTGTCGAAATTCACTCCGAATACCTCTCCAGATTCACCTTCGAGAGCCGAACAGAGAAGATCAGTTTTGGATGTTCCCACACTATTTGAGTTTAGTGTCATCGGGGAAGATACGATTTCACGCTATATCCACCTTTTGGGTGACGGTTCTCCCACTCTACCGACCCAATTCCACAGAATGAGAAGGTCCGCCAATCCGAGGATTACGGTTCTCGCCAGAAAACGTATCCTCCCCTATGGAGTCTAACGGGCGGCTGACATAGTTTTATCGTATACGAATCCGTAGTCTTCGACCGCAACTGAGTGTACTATCCTCGAAATTCACCTCTGAACTCCTGCTCTGTCAGGTGCGGAGAAGCGTTCGTGTTTCCATGAATGATTGCCGGCGAGTTCACGGTCGCACGGTACGAATCGTACGTGTTGTACGTTTCGCCGTCGATTGCCTCTGTCGCGGTGCCGCGTTGGCTGCCGAATACCGCCCAATCGGCTTCATCCGCCCCGGATTTCTCGACATTGAACCAGCAGGTCATCCGAATATCGTGGTCGCCGACGAACGCGAATGCATCCTCGATCCACGCTGCTTTCGCCGCCGGGCGAGAGGCCCCATCTCGATACGACGACGAGGCGAATTCGGTCAGTGCGGCCGGTTTATCTGTCAAATTTCGCATCCGTCTGAGCATATCGAGAAACACGTCTTCGGGCGTGCGCCACTCCGAATACCACTGAGTCCCTCCGAAATTGAATCCGTCGAGACCGACCCAATCGACATATGCGTCACCCGGATAGTACGCTTCGGCTTGAATTCCTCCAACTTCGTCGGCGTTCGGAGCCCACATCCATTGGATAGTAGTCTCGTCCAACGCGGTCCGTGCGAAGATATCGTGAATCCGCTGCCACATAGCGACGTAATCGTCCGCCGTTGACACGGAGGCGGCTGCACTCCACGGAAACCAGTTGCCATTCATCTCATGGGCTGGACGAAAATAGAAGCGGCGGCCGAGAGTTTCCCCCTGTTCGTCCGCTACCGCCCAGTTGCTCAGTTGCGCCGCCCAGTTTTCAATGAGTGAATCGTACTCGCCAGCGGCGATATCGCTAGCGATGTGTTCGGATGATCCGTTTTCGGTAGCTGCGAGTGGAAGCCACGTGACGAGCGGGACACAACCAGCCTCCCATGCGGGCGTCATTCGGGTAGTGATGAACTCGCTGATCCACCTCGGGGATGTGAGACCATCAACGAACGACATGGCGAGCGCTGGCGGTTCGTTGAGCCACTCTGTGAACAATGCGAGACCCGTTGCGTACGATTGTGTCTCTCCGACGTATGCTCCCGCGAGGACAGGTTCGGTAGGATGATCTTCCGTGTCTGCTGTCCGGTCAGTAGATGTTGATGTGGACGTAGCTGTGTTGGTAGGTACGTCAACACGATCAGAGGGGCGCGTCGGCGATGGCTTTCGTGACGTAACTGTGCCGGTAGTGATGTCAGGATATAGTACGGAACTCGAAGTGGGAGGAGAGGGTTGCGTCATAGGATTGGTGTCCTCCGCTGATGCAGGCTGGTTACGTGACGATGTTGGCGAAGCCGACTCAGTACCTGTTCGTGGGATAGCAGTCGGTCCAATGGATTCGGTCGTGATGACTGATTGCGTGCTGGGACTCACCGTCGTCTCAGTGACAGTAGTATTCGTTGCGTCAGTATCCGACGAGCAGCCAGCAACTGTCACGAGTGCCCCCGCTCCAAACAATCTCAGGACTGTGCGACGCGAAAACGGCCTTCGTACGATGTACTTGGTATTATCTCCCATCCCCAGTATATTCTATTTAAGGCTCGAATAAAACATTTATCTATTTATTTAGCGATTACTATTCTGGGTGCTGTCTAGTCAGGGATTCGTTACCTCCTCAACCGGCGTGCGGTTATCGAGTGCCTGATTCGGTCGTTGGTAATTGTAGTAGAAGGCGAATGCGGCGAGCCAGCGCGCAGCGCTGGCTCTACCGCCCATCCACGTGTTGTGGAAACGCTTGACGCGTATTTTCAGCGTCTGGAACCACCTCTCGATCAAATTTCGCATATGATAGTCGAGGTGACCGCCCAGATCGGTCTGAGCAAGGGCGGTCGGGTAACCCATGCCATCAACCAGAAACTCCGTCTCGGAAAGGTCATGACGCTCTTTCAGCTCCGACAGGAACGCGCTGGCGGGCCGCGTGCCCCGCCAGCGCGAGACGCGCATGCCGAGCAGGAGTTTTGAATCCACATCGAGAGCAGCGTAGAGCCAGAATTGTTCACGGCCAATCTTGATTGCAGTCTCGTCGACCGCGACCCGCGACGGCTTCGCCGTCGGCGGGTCGGGAGCTTCCTCGCCAACGCGGTGAACCCACTGAAAGATCGCTTGATGCGACCGTTTGACGCCGATACTTTCGAGCGCCGCCGCTGTCTCTCGCAGCGAAACACCCGTCGAATGAAGCCGCACCGCGAGCGCCCTCAGAGCGCTCGCAGTGCTCTCGTCGTCCCAACACTCAATAGAGGGCGTTTCCACGGTCTCTGTGAGCAGTTCTTGGAGGTTCATCCACACTAAACCAAGAACTGCTCATACTTTGACTAGACACCACCCACGAATGAGAACGACTGCGATATTGACCTGTTCCTTCTTGCTACACAGCATAGTCAGCAGGGTCGATTATTCAAAGATTCCCGAGAGATGATACCGGATCCAGAAGGGAGAGACCGCGTGTGGGCCGTCCGAACCGGCACACTACCCCGGCGGGAGTACAATCGGACTGAGGCCGTCATCCGGATGCAATGGCGATATGCGTGGCGTGAATCTGAGGAGGTCTCTGTCGGGATTGGAGCAGTGCTGTCCTCTGTACTTAATCACGACACTCGAAACTCAACACTTGCAGCATTCGGAGACGGGATAGATCACGATTACCGTCCGACGGCGCTCTACTACGCTGATAACGGAATGCACTGGGATGAATTCGAGTAGCTATCGGTTCCTTCCCGATCAATCCATATTGGAACAGACTTCGATCTTCCACATCGTTTGCCGGCTATGGTGTGTACGAAAGCGCGACGACGCGGCCATCGCCGTACATGACGAGGATTTCCTGTGCGCGGTCACCATCAAGATCGACGAGCGTTGGATGGGTCCAGATGACGACTTCGCGCTGATAGGAGGCGAGCAACTCCCCGGTCTTCGGATTGCGGACGGAGACATCGCCACTGTTTGTGACGGTCACCAGTTCGGGATGGCCGTCGCCGTCGACATCGCCGAGGGCCGGTGCAGGAATAATATTATCTTGCGTTGAGAGTGTTGCGTGCCACTCGACGCTGCCTGTCCGTGCTGAGAGCGCGTAGAGGTTACCACCGCCGGTCGCAACGTAGAGTTCCTTCATCCCGTCTTCGTCAGAATCAGCCGAACACGGGAGATATCGGCGTCAATCAGGAGGATCGACACCGTAGCACTGCTTGGCGACGGTCATCTTCTGTAAACGTATTGAAAAAGCGTTCGATTTCCTGGCGCAGAAGCAGCTACGCACGAGCAGCCGAACAGTCAGTCAGGCCCAATACCTGGTTCATGCAGGCACTCTTCGCCACATCGGGTGCATATCCAAACCATCCGCGGTGGGTGCTTTCGAGATGACAGTCCAAATCTGTCCTCGGTCGTTATCCCTTCTGGATGGAAAGTATGATGACTCAGCCGGCAGATCGTTTCAGAGAGGTCCGCACCAGGTATGGAGAGCCGCCCTCGGAGCGACTCTGCACGAACCAAGGTAACTTCCAGAGTCAGATAGATCAGCAGGCCGAGAGCGCCCGCTCCAAGCGCCAGAGCGTTCACGTCATTGCCGGCGAAAACAGCCACAATACTCACCGAGATACCCAGTATTCCCACTGCCATCTGCACAATCTCTATGAGTGTATAATATGAGTCCGCTACCACAAGTCGAGGCGTATTTCCCACAAGCCGGAATCGGAGATGTGTTTTCTGTGTCATGTTTCATCAAAGAGTCAGTGGCTGTTTGCAGTCTATTTGGTGACTAATCTTTTATTTTGTCAACCAGTGATCAGTCATCGGTCGGTATAATGTAGGTATATACACCAACGCAATAAATATAACTACAACTATCTGTCGTATCGAACACGTACTCAGCATCACTCTCAGCGAAACCTCTCACACCTAAGCTGAAGTCGGCTATGTCGATTCGTCATGCACAGACTCCTACAAAATTAGACCACCGAAGTCGGTTTCATCATTTATAATGGGCGAAGGATATACCCGTCCGACTTCAGGTATATGAAAGGGCAGTCTTTGTTGCAGGGTGCAATAATGGAAAATGGTTTATTGCAGTGTTACGCTCTCTCATCCCCGCCTCAGCGAGAGCCGGAGCGTGTCGGTCACGCGACGACGTTCGCGTGGGTGGTGCGGTCGGGACATTCACACCACTATCGAGATGTATCTGTCTGAGTTAGGGAGAACTACGAGAGACATTATAGTGTCGTCAGGTTCGCCCAACAGACAAAAGGCGCTCCTGACTTTGATGCAGAAATATGCCGATAGAAAAATCCGCATGGGAACCCAGCGACCCAACTCAATTGCTCTGTTGATCGCAAGACAGCGAAGGGGTAGGGTGCTTGAATACGGTTTTCAGCGACTCTACCCGACAATTTGACGTGACGGATGATGCAGAAAATGGCTCTGCGGACAGCTCAGAACTACCAAATCAGGAAGTGGTTGATGAATGAGATGACCCGTCGCTAGTGATGCCTCTCAGACCGTTTGTCGGAGAAAGAGTGGGCGGCGGCCTCAGCCCGCCGCCCGCGACAGATTATGCACGATACACTTCCTCATCATCTCCCGAAATTGTCCGTGCCAGGTTCTCGAACGTAACTTCTCGCCTTCACCGTCCTTCAGCAGCGAAAACACCGTCTCGCTCATCGTCCGTTGGTGATAGAGATCGTCGTCGATCCGCGCGTTGTGCGCCTTCTGGAGCGATGACTGCTCACAGTGTTTGATCACTGGCCGCGTCGATTCTTCCCGACACCCCTCGCGAAGATCACCCCACGAGTACATCTTGTCTCCGAGGAACTTTTGCAGGTCTTCGGCGTTCCGCCGAAAGACCTGCAACCCGATATGCCCGTCGTAGGCTTTCTTCGTGGTGAAGTGAGCGTCCATGATCGCCAGCGACTCCGTATCGACGAGAAGCGTGGTCTTGAGCTTCTGAAACGAGTATCCAGCACGTTTGCGGTAATGATAACTGGTCTGATCTCGCTGGAAGCCGCTGGCATCAATCGCTCCGGTGCCCGAGAGGCCCGCCTGCTCCGCGGAACTGCGGAGCAGGCTCCGCAACTCTCGCGTCGAAAACTCTTTGTCCCAATTCCAGAACGTGGTGTGGTCCGGCGATTTCTCTAGTCCGAACACATCGAGAATTCCGGGCATCTCGTTGAGGTAGTCCTCACAGTGTCGGAGCGGTTTCCCGATCTCCTCGCATTGCAGCAGCATGGCGATTTTGACCCATTCGGCATGCTCGCCGTCGCCGTCTTCGTCGGCGACGGCAGGCGCGTCTGGATCATCCGCGTGCTCTTTCCCAATCTCTCGAAACTTCTTCGCCTGTTCTCGGAGACGCCCCATATCGCAAGAGGGCGTCCAAATCCCCTGAAATCAGCGATGGAATCCGCAGAGGGAAACGGTGATCAACAGAGCAAACTCAATCAACCCGTGGCGAAACCGTCGAATTTCTCCGAGAAAATCAATCACTGGCATACACTGTCCGTGAATTGTCAGACGAAATTCTCGCCTCAACGTG
>DASSKS010000475.1:0-3304 GCA_035690245.1 Halococcus sp.
GTCTCCCGTTCGATGGCCTTCAATCCACCAGTCAGGTCGAGTTTCCGACAGGGGTACATGAGGTCTACGTGTGGCAGGTCGATGTCGAGACCGAACGACTGTTCGAGAAACGGGACATCGAAGCGCTTGCCATTAAACGAAACCAGTAGGCCGGCGTTGTGGAGTTCGGTTTCGAGTGCGTCCCGCGTGAGGTCTCTGTCCTTGACGAGCGTGGTCGTCTCGCCGGCGCGGTGAAAACTCACTGTCGTGACCTCGCTGTGGCGAGCGCTGAGTCCGGTGGTTTCGATATCGAAAAAGCAGGTTTCGGTTCGAAAGTTCTCATAGAGCCGCCAGTGACTCCCTGACGGAAAGGCGTCGTCGAAAAATCCCACGTCGCCCGCAGCGAGGCGTTCGCGGGCACTCTCGATATATTCGGTAATATGCTGTCCCTGCACGTCACCAACGCTCGATTTCTCGAAGTCGTCCCAGTGGGTGACACCCTCGCGCCAGAGTCGGCGTTCTGTCTTCTCGCCCACGCCGTGAACGGGGAGGAAACTGTTCTCGATGCGCACGAGTAACTGAATGTACCGCGGGAACCTAAACGCTTCTTTCGGCCCGGAGATTTATTTACCAGAGAAGGTCACTGTATATATCGGTCGACTGTGTGGTCGGTGCTACCGCCAGAAACCAGATGTTTCACTTCCGGGTACCGAATCGCCACGAGTTCGACCTCGACGTGATTCGCTTTGTCCATTCATACTTGACCTCGGTTCGCCCAACCGTCCGTTCACGCGGTCGGTGACTGTTTGAAAGGCAGTATTCACTCCATTTGGTCTGTGTGCTGTCGAATCGTGGCGTTGAGTTCGCTTTGAATCTGGTCTGGATATGGGTTTTCAAACGTGAGCGTGACCTCCTGTTTGTCGAAATCGAGGTCGAGTTCGTTTGCGATTGTGCCTTTGCGTTCGGTTGTGGGGTCGTGTTCGCCGTAGCGTTCGTCGAGGTCGCGTGGGGAATCGCCAACGTAGGCGATGTCCTCGATGCTCTTTTTTCCTTCCGTCAACAGCCGGGCGGCAGCGCCTTCTTCGGCTTTGGCTTCGAGTTCTGGGTCGTCTGCGGTGATGTCGATTTCATTGATTTCCACGGCGACGCGGAGGTCCTCCTCGCGGGGCAGACACGTTATGCCGAGCACGTCGAGGTAGGTGTCAAAGGGTTCTGATTCCGGGACGAACATGAATTTCTGGACGAGCGGCCGGTCTTCGACCCACGACTCCTCGTCGGTGATGTACGTTCCGTAGTGGGCAAATCCGAGTTCCTCGATGGCCGTAAACAGCGCGTCGGTGAACTCGTCGGGAACGATGTCGATTTTGTCGGCGTCGGTCGCATCGACGGCCCACTCGATGTCGAGTCCGGTGTCGATCCGAACCGTGATACCGTTGGTCGTGGTAATCGGTGTCCACAGCGGAAGCCGGAGTTCGGTTTCGATGGTTTTCGTTTCGTCGGCAGCGAGAATCACTGTCTCATCGAGCAGGTCGTAGGTATCGAGAACGTGCTCCGTCTCGTCGTCGTGAGTGGAGGCGATGAGTTTGAGATAGACGTTTTCGATGGTCTGCTCGCTGTCTCCGCCGACCATCTCGACGGTCGCCGTGACACGTTCTCCCGGACTGAACTCGTCATCGGGCAAAATCGTATCGACGGTCGCACCGCCGACGCCGATCCGTGATAACACTCGTCCCATGTACCGGGTATCTATTCGAACGGGATAAAGATGCGGGTGGTCGCCGTCTGACTGACACTCGGTAACACACCTAACGAGTAACCCAGTTCAGTGAGTTAGAGGATGGTCCCGTGCTTTTTGTCGGGCAGCGATTTCTCGACATCCTCGTAAAATTCGAATCGCGCGGCGAGTTCCTCCCGGAGTTCGCTCGGCGGAACGATTTCGTCGATTACGACTTCGCTCGCCATCCGGTGAACGTCGATGTCCTCTCGGTACTCCGCGCGGAGTTCTGCCTCGCGCTCTTTGCGTTCTTCTTCATCCTCGATGTCGTCGAGTCGGTTGCGATAGACGGCGTTGATGGCCGCCTCGGGTCCCATGATGGCGATTTCGCCCGAGGGCAGCGCGAGCGTCGATTCGGGACCGTAGGCCGGCCCGGACATGGCATAGATACCTGCGCCGTAGGCCTTGCGCACGACCACACACTGTTTCGGGACCGTGGCCGAGGAGGTCGCATAAATCATCTTCTTGCCCTGCTCTAAGATGCCCTCCTTTTCGACGCCAGACCCAGCCATGAATCCCGGCGTGTCACACAGGTACAATAAGGGAATGTTGTAGGCATCGCAGGTCCAGATGAACTCGGCGGCTTTCTCCGCCGAATCGGGGAAAATCGCGCCCGCTCTATGGTCTGGCTGGTTCGCTACGATTCCCACCGGTCGGCCGTCGATACGACAAAAGGCAGTGAGGATTTCGGGACCGTACTCAGAACGGAGTTCGAACACCGAATCGCGGTCGGTGATGCGTTCGATGACCTCGTTCATGTCGTAGCCCCGGTTCGGCTGTTCCGGTACAACCGAGTCGATGCCTTCGGGCGATTTTTCTGGAGGATGTGCCTCGATTCGGGGTGGTTTTTCGTCTGCGTTGTCGGGGAGATAGGTGATGAGTTGGGCGACGAGTTCGCGGGCGTGTTCTTCGTCTTCGGCCACCAAATCCGCGCTCCCCGACTCGGCGGCGTGAACCTGTGCGCCACCCAGTTCTTGGAGGTCGATCTGCTCGCCGGTGACCATTTCGACCATTCGTGGAGAGGCAATCGCCATCGCGCTCATTCCCTCGACCATGATGGTGAAGTCTGCAAACACCGGCGTGTAGGCTGCGCCCGCGATGCAGGGACCGTAGAGCACGCAGATTTGAGGAACTCTTCCAGAGAGCATCGAGTGGTTGTAGTAGTATTTCCCGATTCCTTCTCGATTGGCGAAAAATCCCGTCTGCTGGTCGATGCGCCCTCCCGATGAATCCATCAGATACAGGACTGGTCTGCCGGTTTCGAGCGCGCGCTGTTGCATCCGCAGGAATTTTTCGACTCCGCGTCCGGCCATGCTGCCCGCCTTCACAGTAAAGTCGTTGGCCATCGCGTGAAGTGTTCGGCCTTCGAACTCGGCTGCCCCCGTCAGGAGACCATCGGCAGGGAGCCTCTCATCCGCGTCGAAGTTGGCGAATCGGCCGTCCTCGAAGGTGAATCCGTTTTCGAACCAGAGGTCGAGGCGGTCGCGGACGAACAGTTTGCCTTGGTCTGCGAGGCGGTCTTTGTATTTCTCGGGACCGCCCTGTTCGATG
>DASSKS010000476.1:0-6129 GCA_035690245.1 Halococcus sp.
CCGCCACCCTGCTCGTCAGAGACGGCCGTCGGATAGAACAACGATCCGTCTTCGTTGAAGCTTCGGTCCTGGAGCACGAGCGGAATCTCGTACTCACCTTCGGGTAGATCGAGATCTTGTTCGTGTTCGTTCCGAATTAGATAGAAGCCTGCGAGACCGGCGTACACGTTCAGCCGCGTACTGCCAAGGGAGTGATCGTGGTACCATAGGGTCGCTGGCGGTTGGTCGTTCACGTAGTAGTAGTCTTTTTTCTCGAACTCGGGTCCCGTCTCCTGAAAGTCCCTGGTGAACCACGCATGGGGATTTCCGTCACTCTCGACTTCGATGTTTCCTCCGTGAAGATGCGTTACGACTCGCACACCTGTCGAATCATACGGAATCATACCGCTGTGAATCGTCGTATCCACAGGCAGGAGATGGTCGTCCGGCAATTTGTTCAACCACCGGACGTAGATCGGCTCGCCCTGCTGGGCTTCGATTGTTGGACCAGGGTACTGACCGTCATACCCCCAGACGGTCGTCGGTGGGAGGTCACGGTGTATTTTCTGCTCGAACTCGCCCATTTCCATTTCGTAGTGGGGTTGACCGTTTTTTGTTCCAGTTGGTTCCATAACGCCCGGACGGGGGACTTCGTCGACCCACTTTTCGAGTTCAGGCGACGATTGAGTCGTCGATGCTGACGATACCTCGCTGACGGTCAGGTCGGTGTCCGGCTGTGCGGCGATTGTGCAGCCAGCAAGGGCTGCTGCACCGCCGATACCAATCGTCTGTAGCATCCGTCGTCGGGTCGTGGTGTAGGTCATTGTGGGTCGCTCCGTTACAATTAGTTCTTGGATTGAAGTGCCGATATAAGGAATAAGGTATTCTCAAAGGATGAGAATTGGTGTGCTGTGTTATGATGAGTTGGTGCGTTTCTTCAACTGTGAACGCCAATGTCCACATCAACCTGCGTCCAGAGGGCTACGAGAGCGAAATGCTGAGTGAGGCTGGTGCGACCTACGCCCTCACGTTCGATGGCGAGGGTATCAGCACATACGCATGCGCGCCGCACGAATCGATGGGGATGAAGGGCGCTATCGTCGTCGGGAATCTGGTTGTTGGTGGCATAACCATCACACCCGGAATCGCCGCGGGCGGCGGAAGTCTGCTGATGGCGCTCCTTTCACCGCTCGCGCTTGGTGTCTTCCTCTTTCACAAAGGAACTGGCGACCCGCCGGATGAGAGACGACCAACAGTGGGGGTTGAATCACAGTCATCGAAAAACTCATATACACGAACCGAGCGGGAAACGGTACGTCTGTCTGATTCCGATTCTGTTGACTGAATGAATTGAATGATTCGGGAACGAAGGACGACTTTTCGAATGGAAATGAACGGACTGAGAGTAGTGATACAGTTACACAGTAACCGTAGAGCGACCGCATGAAGCACTCGACGCATCAGGAGAGAACGAGCCAGACTTCGGGAACACGTTCGGGAGAACAGTCATCTTGGGGTGTACCGAATCATTTCCCTACGGTAGAGATACTGGAGAACAACGTATGCCAGCTACAAATTTCGATGACGAACGAACGTACGATGACGACCAGTTCACCACCCGCGCCGTGTTCGTGAACGAACGTGTGAAGGTCGTGCTTGGGTACTTCGCTCCTGGACAGTTCATCCCTGTTCACGCCCCCGACAGCGACGTTACCATTGCCGTCCAGTCGGGAACTGGTGTGGTACGTGAGGGCACTGACGAATACGCGGTCGAGCAGGGTGATGTAATCGTGGTGGAAGCGGGTGTTGATCGGGGAGTGAAAGCCGACGACACGCAACTGGAGGCGCTGCTGGTGACGGCACCACCGCCGTCGGATGCGGAACACGAACCCGTCAGAGAAGGGATTCGCCGCGGCGAGTTCGAGCCATTAGCGAGTAGTATCTAAATACCAGTGTTCCTGAGGCCGAACGACTCATCCGGAATTCGTAACATCCGCTTTCTAATCGTCGTGGCAGGCAGTATTGTCCGTTGGAGGGTGTAATGTCTGCATCCAACGTTTCACGATGGGCACGTCGATACGTCATCGTCAGTGCGCTGTTCCTCATAGTCTGGCAGGCCGGAGCGTTGGTCGACATCCCGCGCGAGTCAGAGGTACTACTCGGCGTTTTTGGGTTCGTTCTCCACATGATATTTGGGAAAGCATATTCGCTCATCCCGTCGTATTTCGCCCGTGAACTCGCGCTCGCTCGTGCGCCCATGGTACAGTTTCCACTCACTGTCGGTGGAACGTGTGGTCTCATCGTCGCATCCCTTCAGACGGGTCCGGTCTGGATTGGTACTCTCGGTGCAATCGGCTGGGGACTCGGGGTCTGCGTGTTTCTCGGCGTTCTCCTTTGGACGGTCCGAGACAATCTTTCGGGACGAGCGACTGGAACGGGTAAGACGAACAGTGATCGGCAGCCGGTAGACCGTGTTGCGAACGGATTTGTTCCGATTGCGCTGCTCTACTTGGTAGTGGGTTCGTACGAGACGGTCGCAATTTACACTGGATTTCCGACGCTTCTTGACGGGTACTTTCCGCGCGTTTCGCACCTGCTGGCGGCGGGAATGGCCGCCCTATTGATATTTGCTGTCGGATTCCGGCTGCTCCCGCGATTTCTGGTTGCATCACCGCCCACATGGCTCGTCAAAATCATTCTTCCGACTGGCGCACTCGGACCGGCAGTCCTCGCAACGACGCTCGGTAGTAGTGGTCTCTGGTTCACACTCGGAGCGTTCATTGAAGCTACTGCCGTGATCGGGTTTGCGCTCGCGTACGTGATTCTCTTCGTCCGATCGGAACGCCGACGCATCGGTTTCTATAGCGTGCTCGCCGGAGCGGGGAGTAGTGTACTCGGTGTTGGACTCAGCTTGTCGTTCGCGTTCGGCCACCTCGCGCCGTCGCTGGCACTCGCACACTTTCGGTTGAACATACTCGGGTTTCTGGGACTCACCATTGTCGGCGTCGCGTACCAGTTCTACCCACCCGTTATTGGGACTCTTCGGGGTGTGTCCAATCAAGCCGCCTTGCTTTCCATCGGGAGTCTTGCTGGTGGTCTCCTCGTCCAAGTGGTTGGCCTCGTCGGTCAGGTGTGGTCTGTGACGCTGTTTGGGGAACTCCTGACGTTCATCGGCGCGGTACTGTACACCTACCAGCTCGTCGCTGTGTTTCACGCCCATTGACCGTTCGGCTATCGAATCAACAACAGAACATGAACGGATTCATGAGCGCTACGCGGTCGCCGTCCTTCAATTCGGTGTCGAAACCGTCGAGATTCTCGTTGAATCGACCGTTGACACAGATACGAGCGTATGCACGAGTCTGTTCTCCCTCTGGGTTTTTCGTCCACGTTCCGGGCAATTGTTCCGGTGGCTTCGCCCATCCGTGGGCCGTTGCGTTGGCTTCGGTTTCGGCGAGTAACAGGTCTGCGACCTCGAACTCGCTGAAGAAGCTCTCGATGAACTCACGAAGTGTATCGCCCTTGAACGTGAACGAGAATCGATGCTCCGGTAGCGCACGCCGGACGAGTCCGGTCGCCTTCACGTCGACTGTGGTCTGACTGATTTCCGACCGCTCGCCCGTGAGGGATTCATTCATACCTATTGGTGGGTGCCGTACATTCGAACCGTCATCCCCGAACAAGTTCGGGTGAACAGTGAGTCGAATACGTACTCGAAAACAGCAACATCAAGAAAGACCGAAAAGCGAGATGAAACCGACTACTCGCCTTCAAGTGGTGCGAAGACGACCACTGCAACGCTATCCTCGATAGCGTGGGGTGAAATCTCACGCTCACCGCTGAATCGTATCAGATCACCGGAAGCGAGAGCATAGGTCTCGTCGTCGAGAACGAGATCGAGTTCACCACTGATGAGATGAAGTACGATGTTCGTATCTGGATGTCGGTGCGGAGGCATCTGCTGTCCAGCATCGATTTTCAGTCTGATGGTTCGGGGGACGTTGTGGTCGAACACCTCTGCGTGCGGTGTCTTCTCCAATGTACCGAGTTTCGTGATCTCTGGTTCGGTCGTGGACTCAGATTGAGTGCTTGCTGCCATGGTGATTACCCACTAGAATAGTAGCCGAGTACGGATATTCACATTCCCCCGAACGTGATCGGTATAGATGCGCTACTACCTCTCAGATGGTGGTTCTTGTGGTCCAGAGGAACGACGCTGCTCGGATGCTGCAACCTTCGAAACAAAGATACCCCGCAGCCCATGTGGGCTGTGATTGCGAATGACCAGTAGCATATTGACGACGAACAGGCAAAATCCAATCAGTACCGAGAGTCCGCCAGCGGCAAACACGATTCTCGGGAGCGCAAACCATTCGGCGAGAACGATGACTACTGTGCCGGCAACCACCGCGACGAAATCGACGATTGCAATGTGCGCATTGTAGAGATCGTCGATCATAGGCACTTTCTCGAAGCCGAGTAGGTCGCTGTAGCGATGCACCCAGATGATGAACGGAACGATATGATAGAGCGTTCCCAGCACGACGAAGCCGATGATACCGAGAACGAGTAGATGAACGGCTCCAGGTGCGCCGAACAACGACGAACGAGCGAGAGGATTGACGAGCCATGCCGGTGCTGTGAGAATTGCCCAGAGTACCATTGCGGGGACGACAACAGTATATCGTGAGAGCATCGGTGTCCATTCGACCTGCGTTTCGTGCAGACGACGAGCGAGAATTATGCTGAATCCAAGAAGGCTCACAATGATGAGCAGGCCGCCGACCTGTGCGATGGAGCGAATTGTCAAGAGACGGCCCAGAGCGAGCGCTACCACGCCAACCGGATACGCAACTTCTTCGATCCGACGCAGGTGGACGTCGATACCGTGGAGGGAGGTCTGTGTGAACATTGTCGCTAACTGATAGAGCGCCCCGAGAATGGTTGTGAGGACCGCACCGAACACCGCGAGCGTTGCATGCGTCATAACGATGCGTCCGCGCGATATCGACAGTGGCGCGAACACCGGATAGGTGAAATCAAGCGCCAACAGTAGGCCGAGGACCGTCAACAGGGAGAAAAATCCGAGTGCAAGCGCAAAGTGGCGTTCAGTCACGTCGAACGGGCGGGCAGTTCCCAGCGTGCGTCCGATGTTGTAGACGAATACCCAGAATCCGACGAGCATGATTGCACCGAACAGGGGCAGCCATCGGAGGTTGCCGACGAGCAACATTGCGACGAACCCAACGAGTCCGATTGTGACGAGCCACAACTGGACAACGGCGAACCACTGCGAGTGAAGCTCGACACCGGACCAGACGGGAACAAACTGTGTCATCGCGCCCATGATTGTGAGACAGACCCACCCTGCAAGCAGCAGGTGGACGTGCGCCAGTGTCACTAACCCAGGAACAAGAACGAGTGTGCTTGCGCTCCCAAGTACTCCACCTCCAAGGAAGAAACCGAATCCGACGACAAAATGTCGCAATGGGACCGTCATCGGGGGTTGTTGGTCCGTGTCGAGACCGCCTGGAATCGCGCTCATGAACTCTATATGCGTTCCAGCTACCTTGCGTTGTTTCCGAACACGTTCGACCACGTATGGGTACGGCGATACGAGTGGCAACCAGTCAGGACTGACCAGCGATCATACCCGAACCCGAACATGTACGCGGAAACAGTTATTGTATATTGCTCGAAATCCCAATGTATGGCGTCGGTTCCAGGGCAACTCGTGCTGACAGTGGTGATGGTGGTGTTCCTCGTCGGTGTGGTGGTCTGGCTCTCGCGTATCGAGGATTGGCGGTCGTACACATCGGTTGCGGGCGGTAGTGCCGTCGGCGAAGAGGGCGGGTACGGATACGAGGAAAAACCGGGCGGACTCGTCCGCTGGCTCACGACTGTCGACCACAAGGATATCGGTATCCTTTATGGGACGTTTGCGGTCATCGCCTTCGTCGTGGGCGGGCTGATGGTGACGTTGATGCGCATCGAACTCATCGCGCCAGCAGAGGACATCATCGGGCCGCAGTTTTACAACTCGTTGCTTACGAGTCACGGCATCACGATGCTCTTTCTGTTCGCCACGCCGGTGTTATTTGCACTTGGGAACTACTTCGTCCCGCTGTTGGTGGGAGCCGACGACATGGC
>DASSKS010000477.1:0-2421 GCA_035690245.1 Halococcus sp.
CCGGGGTGTTGGTGCAACGAAAACGAGACGCTCACGCCCTACCGCTGGGTGAACGCGCCAGCGAGTCTCACTGGAATCCCGACAGTCGCCGGGTGGGACCACGCGGGCGACTACCACGGTCGCAAGGCGTATTTCGAACGGGTTTCAGATGTCGAGACCATCTATCAGGGACCGCCCAAACAAACAGTTCGACTCTTGAAAAAATACGACGTGCAGTATATCTACGTCGGGCCGAACGAGCGCGTGGCCTACGATTCAATTGCTTTCACCGGCATCGACGGCATCAAGGTCGCCTTTCACACGGAGACGGTGACGATTTATCGAGTGGACCGAGATGAACTATCTCAGAAGTGAATCCGAATCTGTCACCAACTACCCGCAGATGGCAGCCGACCCTTGAAAGTCGACTCGAACCGGGACTGTCGGCCATACCACATAGACGCGATACAGCGCAGCAATGGAGTAGTGACTCGGAGTACGTCGTTCTCGCCGACGAATCTCTATTCGCCGAGAACGGCATCGGCGAGCGTGTTCCGGTGGAGTTCGTTCGGGCCACCGGCGATGGTGAGCAGTCGCGCATCACGAAGGTATCGTTCGATATCGTGCTCGGTCGTATAGCCGATTCCACCATGAAGTTGGAGCGCTTCGTTCGTGTTCTTCACGGCGGCTTCTGTGGCGTGAATTTTCGCCATGCTCATCTCGCGTGCGGCATCCTCACCACGGTCTGCGACAGTGGCCGCCCGAAGCGTGAGCAAGCGGGCGGTATCGACGCGCGTTGCCATCTCGGCGATGCGCCACCGGATTCCCTGAAAGTCGCCGATGTGCTGGCCGAACTGCTCGCGGTCGGTGACGTATGCAACCGTATCGTCGAGCGCCGCGCGCGATGCCGACCCCACGCGCGGGGACGTTGACGCCGATGTTGACCTTTCCGCGCTGGACGTAGGCCTCGCCCTCCTCGCCGACCATCCGACTCGCTGGCACTCGGATATCCGATAGCGATACTTTCGGAGATTTGACGCTCCGTGCGCCGAGGGTTTCCCAGACAGTTTCGACCTCGAATTTCTCTGTGGGAACCAAAAACGCGCTGACGTTGTGCGGTGCCTCGCTCTCCGGGCCGGTCTTCGCATACGTGAGCACCGTATCGGCGTCGAAGAAGTTCGTCACCCAGCGCTTGTGCCCAGTGAGAATCCACTCGTCGCCATCCTGTTCGGCGCGGGTTTCCATCGCCAGTTTATCGCTGCCGGCGTGTTCCTCGCTGAGTCCGAGCGCGCCAACGGTTTCGAAGCGGGCCATCGCGGGGAGAAATTCTCCTTTGAGTTCCTCGGAACCGAACTGTTCGATGACCGTCGCCACACCCAGATGAAGCGCAAGCGTGCTTGCCACGGGCATCATCACCGCCGAGAGTTCTTCGGTGAGGAGCGCGAGGTCGACGAGACTCCGTTCCTGTCCGCCGTACTCCTCGGGAAGCGTCAGTCCCGTAAACCGCCGGTTGCCGAGTTCGGTGAGGATGGCTTCGGGATACTCCTCGTTCCGGTCGAGGTCTGTGGCGCGCGGTGCGATTTCTCGTTTCGCGTACTCTCTGACTGCATCTCGAAGGTCGCGCTGTGCGTCCGTCAGCGTGAATTGCATGATTGTCTCTCGGTGGTTCGGCAGAAGACTGTGTGGGTCGCGGCACTACGGAGTCGATTTCGATGCGCGGTCGGTATCGAGTAACAACTCGATGGCGATAACCCGAATCAGAGAGAAGACGGTGTCGGCCTATTCTTCGCGTGTTTCGAAATCCTCACCGTATTTCATGAAGAAATAGGCAAGCCCGAGCGTCGAGAGCATGAAGCTCATCGCGGCGATACCGAGGGTTTTCGCGTTGTCCGGCACCGATGGTCCAGAGGACCCGCCGCTGCTCGCGCCACCTTGTTGGACCGTGATGGTGCCAATCATGCCTGCTGACTTGTGCGGGTCACACCAGTACTTCTGTGACCCCGTCTGTTTGAACGGCGGAGTCGTATAGCTGAATCCCTTGTCTTCGATGGGGATGTGCCCCCACTTGCCGCTTTTCGGGTGGACGTTGTGCCCACTCGAATCCCAGACGAATTTCACGGCAGTTCCCGGCGCTATCGTGAGTTCGTCGGGGTCGAACGTGAGACTGCCGCCGGGTCCGACCGTTACCGTCTTCGTGCTACCGCCGCTCGACCCACCTTCCTGTGCCGCAGCCGTCCCGGTCGCCCCCGCAACGGCGGCGGTTCCGGCAGCGGCTCTCAAAAACCCGCGCCGGTCCACCGGCCCGTCAGTGTCTCCCATACCCGCACCAACCACTGGTAGATACTGAACGTTACGGTACCACCTTTTTTCCGCTCGGGTGCGCTCGCTATGCTCGCACACCACTCGCGCAAAAAATCTGGACCAAAAAAGGCCGCTCGCTCG
>DASSKS010000478.1:0-7200 GCA_035690245.1 Halococcus sp.
ACCTGACGCTGCTCCCCTACGACGAGGAGTATCAAGGCTGTGCGGGTGTCATCCGCGACCTCACCGAATACAAAGAACGCGAGCACGAACTCGAACGCCAAAACGAGCGCTTGGCGGAGTTCGCAAGCGTCGTGAGCCACGACCTCAGAAATCCTCTCGGCGTTGCGCGTGGCCGTCTCGAACTCGCCCACGAGGACACCCCCTCAGAACACCACGAAGACGTTCGCTGGGCGCTTTCGCGCATGGATTCGCTCACCGAGGACCTGCTCGCACTCGCCCGCCAAGGCGAGGTCGTGGACGAAACCACCGTCGTGTCCCTCGAATCAATCGCACAGGCCGCGTGGGTCAGCATCGAAAACGAATCGGCAGACCTCACCCTCTCTGCCCTCGGCGACATCGAAGCCGACCCAGACCGACTCCAGCGCCTCCTCGAAAACCTCTTTCGAAACGCCGTCGAACACACTCCACAAGGAGTTTCGGTGTGTGTCGGTCACTCCCCAAAGGGATTTTTCGTCGCGGACGACGGTCCCGGAATCGCCGAGGGAGACCGCGAGCGCGTTTTCGAGAGCGGCCACTCCACGGGTGAAGGCACGGGTCTCGGACTCGCTATCGTCAGAACCATCGCCGAGGCACACGGCTGGACGGTTTCGATTTCCCGAAGCGACGCGGGCGGCGCACGCTTCGACATTCGAACCTAATACGAGGATTCTGCACAAACACGCAGGATTACGGCGTCGGTGGCGCGCCCTCGTAGGCGTCGTGGTCGGTATAGAAGTTGAGCATTGCATACCGCAATTTTTCAGGAGCAACGTCGATGAGTTCTGTGCGCTCCTCACTGGGGAAGGTCTCGCGGACGCTGTATTTTCCCATCTCCTCGCGGCCACGCTGGGTATAGCGTGCGTCGAACAGCGCGCGCACGCCGATTTCCTCAGGTGAGCGCAACACGCGCCCGAGTGCCTGTCTGGTCTTTCGAATCGTCGGGATTTCGACGGCGTAGTTCCATCCCGAACCGTCGAACGCCTCGTCATACGCATCCTCGACAGCCTTCAGCCGGTCATCGAGGTGTGGGTAGGGCACGCCAACCACAACCACCGTATGGGCGTCGTCGCCGTCGAAGCTCACGCCTTCGGTGAGCGTGCCCCACAACGAGGTAAAGAGCGCTCCGTGGTCGTCCGCAGCGAACTTCTCGCGCAGGGATTCGACGGCTTCACCCGGTCTATCGAGGTATGTCGTCGCCTCAACGTGCGAGGCGATACGGTCGTGATAGCGCTCGGCTTCGGCATAACTCGGGAAGAACAGGAGTGTATTGCCGGGCGTGAATCGAATCGCGTCGGCCAGTGCTTCCCCAATCGACTCTTGGACTGCGGGAGTGTCGCGCTCGCTGGCGAATAGTGCAGGGGTGTCAACGGCGAAGGTTCGGCGGCGTTCCTCGGGAAAGGTGAGTCCGTAAGCCATCGTTGCTGGACTATCGAGACCGAGTACGTCACAGAGGACAGAAAACGGACGTAGCGTCGCACTCATCAGCACGCTCGCGTGGAGACTTTCGAACAACGGTTCGGTCACTTCGCGCGGGATGGATGCGAACGACTCCGCGCGGCCATACACTCCGTCTGGACCCTGCCGAACAGAAATCACGGGATGCCGCCCTCCAGAAGCCCCGTCTGCGAGCCACGACTCCACGAATCGCGCCGCCTGAAGGGTTTGACACTCACGACGAACCTGTGTCTCACCGTTTCGGTAGGCCCGGTCGTATTCTCGGTCGAGTGTTTCTCCGAGCGCGAGCGCCGCCTCGATATCGGTGGTGATTCCCTGTCCGGTGTAGGCATCGAGAAACGCGAGCGTGAGGTCGTCGCGGCCCTCGTCGTTGGCAACCACGAGGTCTTCCCAGTCCTCGCCGATGCGTTCTCGCTGGCCGAATCCCAATTTTTCGTCATAGGTTTCCGTGAGTGCGCGCCGGAACGCGCCCACGACGTTTTTTGCTTGTTCGGCCCGCGAATCAGTAGTGTTATCGAGTTCTGCGAGCGCGCTGTCGAGAGTGGTCTCGGTCAGCGTGCGCGTCGCGTGCTCGCGTGCTGCCGATTCGATGTTGTGAGCCTCGTCAAATACCGCGACCACGTCCTCGGGGTCGCGGCCAAGCCACCGGAAGAACTGCTCTCGAATCATCGGGTCGAGCAGGTGGTGGTAGTTACACACCACGAGGTCCATGTTCTCCATTCCGTCTTTGAGGAGTTCGTACCCACAGAGACCCTCCTGTTCTGCATAGTCATATATTTCCTCGGGAGTCCGAACATCCGCTGCGAGCCATGCATAAAAGGCGTCGGTGTCTGCGGTGAGGTTGTTGTAGTAGTGCTCACAAACGGAGCCTTCGCGGAGGTCTTCGAGTTCGTTTTCAATACTCTCTAACTCGTCCATCACGGCGCTTCTTGCTTCCGTGGCGTCACTATTGCCCGCCTGACTCGCTTCGAGGAGGTCGTCCTCTCTGGTTTCGAGGTCGTGCTTTTCGCCTTCTGCTTCGACGAGTTCTTTGGTGGTATCTCTGAGCACCTGACATTCGGTGTAGTCAACATCAATATGACACATCGAGGATTTGCCCTTGAAGACCACGGCGTTGAGGGGTTCGTGGTCGTTGATGGCTCTGGCGTCTGCGATGAACTGGCGCATCTGCTGGTGGACGTTGGTGGTGATGACCACCGTTTTGTCGTGTTCACGCGCGAATTCGAGGGCGGGCACGAGCGCAGAGAGGGTTTTGCCCGTGCCACAGGCTCCCTCGAAGAGGACATCTCGTTTTTCGGTGAGTGCGTCGTGGATGCGCTCGATGGCTGCGCGCTGGTTCGTGTACGGGGTTTCGTAGGGGAAAAATCGCCACGAGTGAGACGAGTCAGCGGCCACAGTAAGTGAGATTTCTGCGTGTTCTCCTATAAGAGTTGGCGTAGCGTAGTGAAAGTGATTTTGGACGGTTAGGTTTCGGGTTCGATGTAGACTTTGCGTATCTGCGGGTCGGTTTCGCCGAGAGCACCCTCGATGGCGGTGATGCGCTCGTCGATGTCTTCAGTGTCGAGCGCACCGTTGAAGGCGACATCCGCCGTCAACAACACGCGCTCGGGACCGAAATAGACGGTGCGAAAATCGACCACCCGCTCGATGCCGTCCCAGTCGGCGATGATTCCGCGTAGTCGGCTTTCTGAATCGGCGGGCAGGCTCTCACCCAAGAGAAGACGCTTGTTCTCCCACGCGAGCGCGATAGCAGAAACCATGAGCAACAGACCGATGAGCAGCGCCGCGGCGGCATCGTACACTGGATTTCCGGTTATCTCCGAGAGGAAGATGCCGATAAGCGCCAACCCGGCCCCCGAGACGGCGATAGAGTCCTCGGTGAGTGCCGTTAGCGTGCTCACGTCGCTGGTTTTCTTGAACGCTTCTCTGAAGCCGTCCCAGCCGTGTTCGGTTATCTGTTCGCCCGTTTCGATGTAGGCTTTCCTGAGCGAGTAGCTCTCGAAGACGATTGCGCCGATGAGTACTGCATAATTGACCCAGACGCCCGGAAAATGCGCTCCGAACAGCGTCACCATTCCTCCTGCGCTTGAGGTCTCGCCGTGGAGGAGGGCGTTGTAGCCGTGTGTCAGACTCTCCCAGCCGGCGATGCCGAATAGCAGAACGGACACCAAAAAACCATAAAAGAACTGGGCTTTTCCGTAGCCGAAGGGATGTTCGCGGCTCGGTTCCCGTGAGCTATACCGGATGCCGATGAGGAGAAACACCTGATTGCCGGTGTCGGAAATCGAGTGATACGTCTCAGAGAGCATTGCCGGACTTCCAGTGAGGAGAAAGCCGATGAATTTCAAGATGGCGATGGCCGCGTTGGCGAACAGCGCGGCCAACACGACGGACTTGCTCTCTGGCATTACTCACCCTGTGGGCGTGTTCTGCAAAGGCTTTTCGTGACTGTCGAAAATCACCTATTCGGCGCAGATATCAACGAAGTTCCGCAGGATTTGCAGGCCCGTCTCACCCGATTTCTCGGGGTGGAACTGCGTCCCAAACACAGTACCGGAGTCGTTTGCGATGATGCTCGGAAAATCAGTACCGTAGTCGGTGCGAGCGACAACCGCACTATCTGCGGGTTCTGCGTAGTACGAATGAACGAAATAGGCGTACTCTCCATCGACTCCCTCCACGAGTGGATGGTCGCGCTCGACGGCGAGTTCGTTCCAGCCCATGTGTGGAACTTTCAAATCACCCGTGAAACGGATGTTTCTGCCGGGAATCAAATCGAGACCTTCGACATCGCCTTCGCCTGCGTGGTCTGCTTCCTCACTAGTGGTCAAAAGCATCTGCATTCCGAGACAGATGCCGAAAACGGGGGTTCCGTCATCTGCGGCATCGAGCAGGGCGTTGCGGTACGGTCCCGCGTTTTCGACACCCTCGCGGAATGCGCCGACACCTGGCAAGACGATGCCGTCCGCAGTCGAGAACACATCGGGATTGTCGGTGATTTCGACTTCGGCCCCGGCGCGTTCGAGACCGCGCGTCGCACTCCGCAGGTTGCCGAGACCGTAATCGACCACAGCTACCGACGCCGTGGCCTGCTGGGTCTGCTGTGTGCTCATGTGCGGGATAGACGACGCCCGGACAAATCAGTTCGGTTAAAATCCATCGAGGCGTGACTGGCCTTCGGTATCGCCGTCCGCGCCGACGATTCCGGCGGCGGTAGCGATGGTATTCGTGAAGGTCTCCGCTTGGCTCGAATCGTACAGCGTCGCCGCCGGATGCACACAGATGAGGACTTGCTGGCTGGACTCGCCAAGTCGAACGTCCTCGATGTTTCCAGACTCCTTCGTGACCGCTGCATCGCGGCAGAGGAGGTGCTCGGTGGGGACTTTTCCGAGCGTAACGACCAGCGTGGGGTTTATTTCACTGATTTCGCGTTCTAAGTAGCCGCGACAGTTTTCGAGTTCGCCCTTCTGTGGGTCGCGGTTTTCGGGCGGGCGACAGCGTACACAATTAGTGATTCTGACCGCCTCGCGGTCGAGACCACACTCTGTGAGGGCGTCATCGAGCACGCTCCCGCTCCGGCCCACGAACGGCTCACCCGCGCTGTCCTCCTGTGCGCCGGGTCCCTCGCCGACGAACAGCAACTCGGCGTCGTCTGGACCGGTGCCGTTGACGATTTGACTTCTCGATTCACAGAGTTCGGGACAGCGCGTACATTCGACGACTGTTAATCCCTCCATCGTTCCTGCGTCGTCGCTCATAGGCGGAGTACACGGCCAGTCGTCTTAATCATCTGCCTTCAACCGTCGGGGCGGTGGCGCACGACCATCGTGTGAGGGATGAGTAAGCGAGCGGAGGAATCAGCTCTCTGATGACCGGCGAAATTTGCCGTAACTCGTGGTTATAGATGGACAGAGAGATATGCACCACATACATGACCGACGCCGAAGGACGGGGTTTCGGAACGCGCTGTGTCCACGCCGGACAGGAGTCAGATGCGGCAACGAACGCCAGTGCGCCGCCGCTGTACCAAACGACCTCCTATACGTTCGAGGACGCAGACCGTGCCGCAGACCTCTATGCGCTCGAAGCCGAAGGTGACATCTACTCGCGCATCTCGAATCCAACGGTTTCGATGCTCGAACGTCGTCTCGCAGACTTAGAGGGCGGCGTGGGCGCGCTCTGTACCGCCTCTGGAATGGCCGCACTCGACGCCGCGACGCTCGTGCTCTGTGACGTGGGCGATAACGTCGTGAGCGCTGCCTCAATTTACGGTGGCACTCATGCCTACCTCAGCCACACCGCCCGTAGACGAGGAATCGAGGCGCGCTTCGTAGATACGCTCAACCCCGATGCCTATGCTGAAGCCATCGACGAAAACACTGCCTACGTCCACTGTGAGACAATCGGCAATCCTTCGCTGGTAACGCCCGACATCGAGGCGGTCGCGGAGGTTGCCCACGACCACGGCGTTCCCCTGTTCGTGGACAACACGTTTGCGACGCCCGCGCTGTGTCGCCCGCTCGAACACGGTGCCGATTTGGTTTGGGAATCGACGACGAAATGGATTCATGGTTCGGGGACAACTATCGGCGGCGTACTCGTTGACGGTGGCTCTTTCCCGTGGAACGACTATTCCGAAAAATTCCCCGAAATCAGTGGCAACAATCCGGCCTTCCACGGCCTGAATTTCACCGAGGAGTTCGGCGAGCGCGCGTTTACGGCGGCTGCCCGCCAGCGCGCCCTCCGCAGTCTCGGCGATGGCCAATCACCCTTCGATGCGTGGGTCACGCTCCAGGGACTCGAAACCCTCCACCTTCGGATGGAGTGCCACGCGGAGAACGCCCTCGCCGTGGCCGAGTTTCTCGATACCCACGAGGCGGTCGAATGGGTCGCCTATCCCGGTTTGGAGGGCCACGAAACCCACGACAACGCCCGCAACTATCTCGACGGTGGATTCGGCGGGATGATTGCCTTTGGACTCGAAGGTGGCTACGAAGCCGGCAAACGACTCTGTGAAGATGTCGAACTAGCGAGCTTTCTGGCGAACGTCGGCGATGCCAAAACGCTCGTCATCCATCCAGCGAGTACGACCCACGCCCAACTCTCGGAGGCTGACCAGCGCGCCTCGGGCGTCACGCCGGACCTCGTTCGACTTTCGGTGGGAATCGAGGACGCAGGGGACATCATCGCAGATTTGGAGGTGGGTATTCGATGACACGCGAAACAACGTCGGTAGGCCAGTTTCGATTCGAGTGTGGCGAGTCGCTTTCGAATCTCGAACTCGCGTATGAGACCGATGGCGAGTTCACCGGCGATAATGCAATACTGGTCTGTCACGCGCTCACTGGCAGCGCACACGTCGCTGGCGGCGCGCGAAGCGCGACGGAAACGTCGAGCGGTTCGCCGCGAGACAGGGGGGGTCCTCGAAACGACACGGATGGACAGGCCCGCGCGTGGTGGGACGACATCGTCGGCCCCGGAAAAGCAATCGACACGACCGAGTATTTCACCATCTGTGTGAACGTTCCGGGGTCGTGTTATGGTTCCTCTGGACCGCCCTCGATAAATCCCGACACCGGAGAACCATACGGAACCGATTTCCCGGCAGTCACAGTGACAGACTGGACGCGCGCCCAGCGTCGGTTGCTCTCAGAACTCGGTATTTCACGTCTCAAAGCGGTCGTCGGCGGAAGTGTGGGCGGGATG
>DASSKS010000479.1:0-2355 GCA_035690245.1 Halococcus sp.
CAACGGGAGTCCGAAGCGCTTTTTGGTCCAGATTTTTGCCCGAACGAGCGACCGAAGGGAGCGAGTGAGGTGCAAAAAGGTGGTGGTAGTGGACTCGCCGGGATTTGAACCCGGGGCCTCTTCCTTGCGAAGGAAGCGATCTGCCACTGATCTACGAGCCCGCACCCCTCAGTATCCGGGCGGCCCGCTTGTAACTTGCGTTCTGTCGCGCGGTTCACGCACTTCCAACACTCCTAGGCGGCCGGTGAGCAGCCCGAGCAAAAACCCGGTGAAGTGTGCGACCAGTGCGACACCCGGCGCTCCCGTAAAGAGGGTAACGACGACTGCGAGTACGGCGAAGACCGCCAGTTGCGCGCGCTGGCTGAGTCTGAGTCTATCGAGCACCGAACTCGACACCGCATTACTGGCGACGAGATAGCCCAACAGCGCGAAAATCGCCGCGCTCGCGCCGAGTACTCGACCTCCCGTGAGTATGACCTGCGCAAGCCCCGAGAGCACTCCCGTCGTGATGAAAAAGGCGTGATAGCGCACTCGTGTCGTGGACTGTTCGATAATCAGTCCAACTAACGCGAGCATGAGCGCGTTGCTCAACAGGTGTAGCGCTCCCCCATGAGCGTAGATGCTCGTCACGAGCGACCACGGCCGAAGCGGGAAGGTCGGCCCGAGAACGAAGAAAAACCCCATGAGACCGACGAGCGCAGTCGCCTGTTGAAACACAAAAACGACGACCATGACCGAAAGCGTCTGCACCGTTGGACTCCCCGCGAGACGACCCATAGCACCCGTAGTGATTCGTGATAGAAAACCTCACGGGTCGAAAAACCCACGAACGAGTTCGTTCTGAAAGACAAACCGCGGCGTCTTCGCGGAACCTTCGCTAGTCTTCAAGGACGATTTCGATACTCACGTCGTTTGGCACCTGAATCCGCATGAGTTGGCGCAGCGCGCGCTCGTCGGCATCCAAGTCGATGAGGCGTTTGTGAACGCGCATCTCCCAGTGCTCCCACGTCGCGGTCCCCTCGCCGTCGGGGGATTTTCTCGCTGGAACTTCGAGTTCTTTGGTCGGCAGCGGAATCGGTCCACTCAGGTTGACCCCCGTTTTGGTGGCGATCTCCCGAACGTCGTCACAGATGTTATCCAAATCCTCGGGGCTGGTGCCGGCGAGGCGGACGCGCGCTTGCTGCATTATTTCTCGTTGACCGTGAGCACTTTGCCAGCGGCGATGGTCTGACCCATGTCGCGGATGGCGAAGCTCCCGAGTTCCGGTATCTCGGATGACGGCTCGATGCTGAGTGGTTTCTGTGGCCTGACTGTCACGACCGCGGCATCACCGGATTGAATGAAGTCCGGGTTCTCCTCGTCGACATCACCGCTTGCGGGGTCGATCTTTGAGTCGATGGACTCGATGGTGCAGGCGACCTGTGCGGTGTGAGCGTGGAATACTGGGGTGTAGCCCGCGGTAATCACGCTCGGGTGCTGCATCACGACGACCTGTGCCTGGAAGGTCTCTGCGACCGATGGCGGGTCATCCGCGGGACCGGCAACGTCGCCCCGGCGGATGTCGTCCTTGCCGATGCCCCGGACGTTGAACCCGACGTTGTCGCCCGGTTCGGCCTGTGGAACCTCCTCGTGGTGCATCTCGACGGTTTTGACCTCGCCGCCCACATCACTAGGCTGGAAGGAAACATTATCTCCCGTTTTGAGGATACCCGTTTCGACCCGGCCGACTGGGACTGTGCCAATACCCGAGATGGTGTAGACGTCCTGAATCGGGAGGCGAAGCGGGGCGTCGGTCGGTGGCTGTGGCTCGGGGAGATTGTTGAGCGCACTGAGCACCGTGGGACCGTCGAACCACGACGTGTTATCCGATGGTTCGGCGATGTTGTCGCCCTCGAACGCAGAGACTGGAATGAAGCTCGCGTCGTCGGTCGAGAAGTTGACCTGTCCGAGCAGCCCTTTGACCTCTTCTACGGTCTCCTGATATCGGCTCTCCTCGTAGTCGACGAGGTCCATCTTGTTGATGGCGATGACGAGTTCGTTGATTCCCAGTGTGCGAGCGAGGAAGACGTGTTCCTGTGTCTGGGGCTGAACGCCGTCGTCAGCCGCGACGACGAGAACTGCATTATCGGCCTGACTCGCGCCCGTAATCATGTTCTTCACGAAGTCGCGGTGGCCCGGCGTATCGACAATCGTGAAGTAGTATTCGTCAGTATCGAACTCCTGATGGGCGATGTCGATGGTGACGCCGCGCTCTCGCTCTTCAGCGAGGTTGTCCATCACGTAGGCGAACTCGAAGCCGCCTTTGCCTTGGGCTTCTGCTTCTTCGCGTTGCTGTTCGATGACGTGCTCTGGGAC
>DASSKS010000480.1:0-2116 GCA_035690245.1 Halococcus sp.
GAAGCTTCCGGCGGTGCCCATCACCTCGCCCGTGCTTTTCATCTCTGGACCAAGCCGCGGGTCGCTTCCGGGCAAGCGGTCGAAGGGAAGGACGACTTCCTTGATGCTCGTCTGGTCTGGAACCTGCTCGGTGGCGTCGAGGTCGGAAAGCGATACGCCTGCCATCACCTGCGCGGCGAGTTTCGCAATCTGTACTCCGGTGGCCTTCGAGACAAACGGCACAGTTCTAGAGGAGCGCGGGTTTGCCTCTAGTACGTAGACTTCTCCGTCTCTGACGGCGAGTTGGACGTTGAGCAGGCCAATGGTGTCGAGTGCGTCGGCGATTTCTTCGACCACTTCGCGCACTCGCGCCAACACGTCTGTATCGAGCGATTCTGGGGGAATCATACACGCAGAATCGCCCGAGTGAACCCCGGCGGATTCGACGTGTTCCATGATACCACCAATCAGGACATCTTCACCGTCCGCCACGGCATCGACATCGAGTTCGATTGCTCCTTCCAGAAATTCGTCGATCAGGATGGGCTGGTCAGGACTCACACGGACGGCTTCTTCGACGTACTGTCTGAGACCGCTATCGTCATACACCACGTCCATCGCGCGTCCGCCAAGGACGTAGCTCGGGCGCACGAGCACGGGATAGCCGATGTCGTGGGCGAGTTCGAGGGCTTCTCCTTCGCTTTCGGCGGCCCCGCCTGCGGGCTGGGAAATCCCCAACTCATCCATGAGACGATTGAATCTATCTCGGTTTTCGGCGAGGTCCATCGCTTCGACTGTGGTTCCCAACACCTCACAATCGAGATTCCGCCGGCTGAGTTCGGCGTCGAGTCCGCGCCCGATATCGACAGAGGTCTGTCCGCCGAACTGGACCATCACGCCATCGGCCCCGGTGGCTTCGATGACGTCCGCGACTTCCTCTGGAGTGATGGGTTCGAAAAACAGGCCATCCGAGGTGTCGTAATCAGTCGAGACGGTTTCTGGATTGTTGTTGACGACGTGGGCTTCGATGCCCATTTCACGGAGTGCCTGAACAGCGTGAACAGTACAATAATCGAACTCGACGCCCTGACCAATTCTGATGGGACCACCGCCGACGATGACCACGCTCTCCACATCGCGGTCCACCTGCACTTCGTTGTGGCCGATTCCAGACAACGGCTCGCGCGCCGAGTAGTAGTAGGGAGTGGAGGCGGCGAACTCGCCGGCGCAGGTATCGACCTGCTTGAACTGCCGCGCCGGGGCGCTCGTCTCGACATCGCCAATAGTGTCTTCGGCATCGACCGCGCCAGCACCGTCTGCGCGCGTCACCGCGTCGTCGCCGGTGGCCATCGCTGCAACCTCTTGGTTGGTATAACCAACTGCGGCGGCGCTCTCGAAGTCACCCTCAGCGGCGGCGCTTGCAGCGTCTGCCACCCGCTTGTAGCGTTCGACGTACCACGACTCGATGCCGGTGAGGTCTGCAACCTCGTTTGCGGAGTAGCCACGTCCGAACGCTTCGAACATCGCGTACGGTCTGTCGGGCGTCGGGCGTTCGAGATACTCGGCTTCAAGCGTCGCGTCGTTGAATTCATCCCACTCGACATCGGGTTCGTACTCCGTCGAGCGGAGTGCCTTCAACAACGATTCCTCGAACGTGCGCCCGATTGCCATCGCCTCGCCTGTGGACTTCATCGCCGTGCCGAGTTCGAATTCGACATCCCGGAATTTCTCGTTGGGCCAGCGCGGGATTTTTGTCACCACGTAATCGATGGCTGGCTCGAACGCCGCCGTGGTTTCGCCGGTGATTTCGTTCTCGATTTCGTGGAGGCGTTTTCCGAGCGCGACTTTGGCCGTCACGCGCGCGATTGGGTAGCCGGTGGCCTTCGAGGCGAGTGCCGAGGAGCGCGACACTCTGGGGTTTACCTCCACGACCCGGTATTCACCGCCGGGAGAGCCGTCGTCGCGCCACGCGAACTGGATGTTACACCCGCCTTGAATCCCGAGGTCGCGGATGACATCCAAGGCCGCAGTACGCATCTCCTGATGGCCATCGTCGGGGATGACCTGTGAGGGAGTCACGACTATGGATTCGCCAGTGTGGATTCCCATCGGGTCCAAATTCTCCATGTTACAGATG
>DASSKS010000481.1:0-8811 GCA_035690245.1 Halococcus sp.
AACCGCAAGCACCGCCGAGGGCTTCAGCGGTAACGAGGCTATCCAATTCATTGCTCCGGGTGCTTCAGTGATAACACTGTCCTGTCGAACTCACACACGAGGTCATCGTTTTGATTGAACGCCTCGACGCACATCGTGACGATACCGCGCTCGCCATCGGATGTTTCGCGTTTGTTCACAACTGTCGAGCGCGCGCGAATCGTATCGCCGTGAAACACGGGCGCGGGGTGTTCGACATCGTCGTACGAGAGATTGGCGACGATAGTCCCATCCGAGGTGTCGGGAATCGTGAGACCAACAGTTAAAGACATCGTGTAGAGACCGTTCACGAGACGTTCGCCGAAGTCGCTCTCTGAAGCGAACCCGCTGTCGAGATGGAGCGGTTGTTGGTTCATCGTCATATCACAGAAACGCTGGTTGTCGCTTTCGCTGATTGTCCTGTGTTTTTCGTGGTCGATGGTTTCTCCTACTTCGAACTCCTCGTAGTATTTCCCGGTCATGACTGTTGGTCGCACGCCGGGAGGAAAAACCATCGGTCGCGTGGCTCGCAAATGATGACCTATCCGATATCGTTATAACAACGCCTATAATGCCGGACGGGCAACCCGCCTAGTACGGTCACCGGTGCTCGTGTCCGCTGTGGGCTGTCGGTCGTCGGCAGTCCGCCGGGTGAAGGGTGCCGAACGACAGCCACGTCCCATCATGACGACAACAGCACCAACCGAAAGAGACGAACCGCCAGAAACCGCCGCCGACACCGCACGCCACCAACTCGACCGCGCGGCGGCACACATCGACATCGACCCCGGCATCATCGAGCGACTCAAACACGCAAAGGCGGTCCATCGGGTTTCGGTTCCTATCCATCGTGACAACGGCGACACCGCGGTCTATACGGGCTATCGCGCCCAGCACGACAGCGGCCGTGGCCCGTTCAAAGGTGGGCTGCGCTATCACCCCGGCGTGAGCGCAGAGGAGTGTATCGGACTCTCGATGTGGATGACGTGGAAGTGTGCGGTGATGGACATCCCCTTCGGCGGCGGCAAAGGCGGCATCGTCGTCAATCCAAAGGGCCTGAGTGACACCGAACGCGAACGCCTCACCCGCCGATTCGCCGAGGAGTTGCGCGATGTCATCGGACCCATGAGAGACATTCCGGCCCCCGATATGGGTACTGGAAGTCAGGAGATGGCGTGGTTCATGGACGCCTACTCGATGCAGGAGGGCGAGACCATTCCGGGAGTCGTCACCGGCAAACCCCCGGTCATCGGCGGGAGCTACGGCCGCGAGGAGGCTCCGGGGCGAAGTGTTGCCATCATCGCCCGCGAGGCGCTTTCCTACTACGACCGCGACATCACCGAGACGACGGTCGCGGTACAGGGCTTTGGCAGTGTTGGCGCGAACGCCGCCCGCCTGCTCGACGAGTGGGACGCGAACGTGGTCGCCGTCTCGGACGTCGATGGCGCGATTTACGACCCGGACGGACTGGATACCGAAGACGTGCTCTCCCACGAAGAACAACCGGGAATGGTGTCGGGCTACGACGCCTCCGAGAGCCTCTCGAACGAAGAACTCCTCGAACTCGATGTCGATGTGGTCATCCCCGCCGCAATCGGGAACGTACTCACGGACGACAACGCAGACGACGTGAAAGCAGACCTCATCGTCGAAGGCGCGAACGGCCCGACGACCATCCGCGCCGACGGAATCTTCGAAGAACGCGGGATTCCCGTTTTGCCCGACATCCTCGCCAACGCTGGCGGCGTCACGGTCTCGTATTTCGAGTGGTTGCAGGACATCAACCGGCGCGCGTGGCCGGTCGAAGAGGTGAACAAGGAGTTAGAAGACGAGATGCTATCGGCGTGGAGTGAAGTCCGTGAGGCATACGAATCACACGACGTGACGTGGCGCGAGGCCGCCTACATCGTCGCGCTGTCACGCGTCGCCGAAGCCCACGAGGCCCGCGGTCTCTGGCCATAGCTTAAACCGACCGCCGCCCTCGACCGCACATGGCCAGACGAAGCGTGCTATTCACACCGGGCGACCGGCCCGAGATGCTTAGAAAAGCCCCCGAGACGGGTGCGGACGTGGTCGTCTTCGACCTCGAAGACGCGGTCGCGCCCGAACGAAAAACAGAAGCCCGCGAGGCGGTCAACGACGTGCTTTCTTCGGGATTCGACCCCGACTGTGAGGTCTGCGTCAGGGTGACACCCGACCACACAGCAGACGTAGAAACCGTTCTTCGGGGTGAACCGCGACTCGATAGCCTCATGCTCCCGAAAGTCGGTTCAGCCGAGGATGTCCACGCGCTCGCAGAGAGCCTCGACGAACAGGAGTACGACCTCCCGGTGTTTGCGCTGGTCGAAACAGCTATGGGGGTACTCCACGCCGAGGAAATCGCCGCCGCCGATCCGACGACGGCGCTTTGTTTCGGCGCGGAAGACCTCGCCGCGGATATCGGTGCAGAGCGCACAGCAGAAGGAACCGAAGTGCTCTACGCTCGTGAGCACGCCGTGCTCGCGGCGAGTGCAGCGAACATCGATGCCATCGACATGGTCTTCACTGATATCGAGAATCTGGAGGGACTCCGGGCAGAAACCGACTTCGCCATTCAACTCGGGTACGACGGCAAGATGGCGATTCATCCCGCACAAGTCGAGGTGCTGAACGACGCCTACACACCGAGCGCAGAACGCATCGAGTGGGCAGAGCGTGTACTCTCTGCGCGAGACGAGGCCGCCGCCGAAAATCGAGGTGTCTTCCGCGTCGATGGCGAGATGGTCGATGCACCCCTCATCACACAGGCAGAACGTATCCTCGACCGCGCACGGGCCGCCAGCTGTTCGCCTCAATGAGTTCTCAGAACGACCATCCTGTCGTACTGGACGCGCTGAATTACCCTTCGTTACACAAACTATTAGTCGCCGTCGGCAGCTAGGGGACGTATGCTTCCAATCGATGACTCGCCACTCACGCGCGATGGTAAGATACTGATTCTCGCCTACGACCACGGTCTTGAACACGGTCCCACTGACTTTGCGGACCACCCAGAACGGATGGACCCAAGCACGGTGTTCGACGCGGCCACCCACGACGCTGTCACGGCAATCGCGGTTCAAAAGGGCATCGCCGAGGGCTACTATCCCTCCTACGAGGACGACGTTTCGCTGCTCACGAAACTGAATGGTACGTCAAATCTCTGGATGGGCGAACCAGACAGCGCGGTAAACTGTTCTGTGGAGTACGCCGCGGACATCGGCGCGGATGCGGTCGGGTTCACCCTCTATGGTGGGTCGAATCACGAAATCGAGATGGCAGAGGAGTTTTCGACTGTGCAAGAATCCGCCCGCGAACACGACCTCCCAGTCGTGATGTGGTCATATCCGCGCGGGCAGGGTCTCAAAAACGATACGAGTTCCGACACGATTGCCTACGCCGCCCGTGAAGCGCTTGAACTCGGCGCGGACGTAGCGAAAGTCAAGTATCCGGGGAGTCGGGAGGCGATGGAACACACCGTGCAGGCCGCTGGCGGAGCGGGTGGGACGAAGGTCGTCATGTCAGGTGGCTCGAAAGTCTCCGACGAGGCGTTCTTACAGAGCGTGAAAGCCGTGATGGACGCCGGCGGTGCGGGGCTGGCTGTCGGGCGCAACGTCTGGCAGCGCGAGAACCCAACACAACTACTCGATGCACTCGAAGCAGTCATCTACGAGGGTGCGTCCGTGGACGCTGCGCTTTCTGAGTGATGAGCGACACAATCGAAACCGTTCTCGAAACAGTCGCGGAGACGGCTCCTGAAATCCGCAAGGGACTGGTCGGTCGGCGCGAGTACCAAGAGGGAGAAAATCCGAGCGGCGAGGAGCAACTCGCGGCGGACGTTCACGCAGACCAACTCTTGAAGGAACGCTTGCTCGAAATCGACGGCATCGGCAGCTACGCGAGTGAAGAACGCGAGGAAGTCGTTGGCGATGAATCGGGGCTGTCGGTCGCGGTCGACCCGCTCGATGGTTCCTCGAATCTCAAACCGAACAACACGATGGGCACCATTGTCGGAATCTACGACGCCCCGCTTCCGGCGCGCGGTCGTGACCTCCTCGCCGCCGCGTATGTTCTCTATGGGCCGATTACGACGATGATGAGCGCTGTCGATGGCACTGTCACGGAGTACGTTCTCGATGGTGGTGAACGACACACAGCACGCGAAAACGTCAGCCTGCCGGATGACCCCACTGTGTACGGCTTTGGAGGACGTGTCCCCGACTGGACGGACGTTTTCACCGAGTACGCCCGCGAAGTCGAGCGCGAACTCAAACTTCGGTATAGCGGTGCGATGGTCGGCGACGTGAATCAGGTGCTTACGTATGGGGGAATGTTCGCCTATCCGGCGCTCGAATCCTCGCCAGCGGGAAAACTCAGACTTCAGTTCGAGGGCAATCCAATCGCGTATATCGTCGAGTCGGCTGGCGGGCGCTCCTCAGATGGCACACAGTCGCTGCTCGCCGTCGAACCCGACGAACTCCACGGGCGCGTGCCTGTCCACGTCGGCAACGACGAACTCATCGAGCAGTTAGAAACCACGCTCTCGCGGTGATTTGATATGAGCGACGATACAACCGACCAAAAAGGGCCGTGGCTGTTGGCGCTCGGTGCGTTGGTGATTGGCGGCGTCGCTATCTCGGTCGAGGGCTACCGCGCCGTCAGAAGGCGATTTCGAGAGGATGATGAATCGACCTCAAACGAGTAGCTATCGAGCCAGTATCGGGTGACTCAAAAAGGCAGAACCAGTAGACCTACTAGATGCGAATCGAGCAGTTGGGCGACGGCGAGCCAGAAATCGCCGTCGTCGGTGGAATCCACGGCGACGAACCATGTGGCGTGCGCGCGGTCGAACACCTCCTCGACACACAACCGGCTGTCGAGAGACCAGTCAAATGTATCATCGCCAACGAAGAGGCCCTTGCTCGGGACACTCGCTACGTTGACGCTGACCTCAATCGGGTGTTTCCGGGCGACCCCGATAGCGACGCCCACGAAAAGCGCCTCGCGGCCTCGTTGCTTTCGGAACTCCGCGACTGTGTGACCCTCTCGATGCACTCGACGCAGTCCTACACGGAGCCGTTTGCGGTTATCGGCGGGGATGCGACGCTCGCGCGGACACTCTGTCCGTATCTCACGCTCGATGCGGTGGTCGATACGAGCGCGTTCATCGAGGGGCGACTCATCGAGTACGCCGATGTCGTCGAAGTCGAGTGTGGCTATCAAGGCTCACAGCACGCCACCGAGAACGCCATCACGGTCACTGAGGAGTTTCTCGGGGCGGTCGGCGCGCTGCCCGGCGGTGAGCCGAACACGCGGGAACTACCGGTCTACCGTCTCACACACCTCATTCCGAAAGACACAGCAGACGCCTACGACGTTCCGGTGCCGAACTTCGAGCGCGTCGCGGCGGGCGAACCATATGCAACTATCGATGGCGAGGAACTCGTCGCCGCCGAATCGTTTTATCCTGTGCTCATGTCGCCGTATGGCTACGAAAACGAGTTCGGATATGCTGCGGAACTCGCCGGAAAATTGGGTGGTGACCCCGTAGAACACGAACGAAATCAATCGGGCTACTCGGGGTAAGCCGTCATTTCTCTTTCGAACTCAGCCTTCGGAGGGCGCAAACTTCACGAGAGACAACTCCCGGTCGAGACGACAGTACTCGTGGGGTGGGTCGCCGATGACTTCCTCGATTCGATACTCGGTGTCGAACGCTGTGCCGGCGGGTTCACAGTATTCGTGGCTCGGACAGCCGGTGTGCGGGCAGGGACCTTCGAGGCTCGCTTTGCTTCCGGCATAGGCGCTTTTCGGGGAGACGTTCGCCATCATGGGCGCGGGTTCGACCTCAACGGCTCGCACCCCGGTATCGTGGACGCCACATTCTAAGGTCTGGGCGTTCTCTCTCACCCCCGTGACGCGGTATTTGACGCCCTCGCGCAGGTTGAGACACTGGTTGCGGTAGGGACAGCCCTCGCAGGCGCTCGCCTCTCCTTCGTAGGTGAACTCGGTGCCGACTTCCGCGAGGCGCGTGCCGATGAGCGTGACTTGTGACATACAAGTGCTATGGCGCGAACGCGAATAAGAAATACGTCTCAGCAGTCATCGGGCAGACACGGGCTATGCACGCCCGGTCAGTTCGTCGAGTTTTGCGAAATAGTCCTCGCGGGGAACCTGATATAGCCCTCGATAATCGAGTTCTCCGCTGGCGAAGCGTTCTGCAAGCGCGAGTGCGCCCGCGATGGCTTCCTCGCGGGTTTCGAACTGTTCGGGGTCGCGTTTGACTTCGGGTTCTAAAAAGAGCGTGACGTACCACGGGTCTCCAGTACTAGGATTGCGTTCGCTTCCCGGCCTGCGCGAGCGCCGTCCATGAGTCAGATAGATGGTCGGCAGACACGGCGCGGGAAATTTTTGGGTGTCGAATACGTCCGGTCGATAGACGAGTATACAACGTTCGTCGGATTCGTTCCAGACGGTCCATCCTTCTGGGAGTGCGTCGAAGTCGGTCATACTGGTTCTCGACACCGGTTCGTCAAATCGTTCGCGGTCGGTGGGTTGTGTGAGAGTTTCTGGCGTAAGTAGGGACAATCGTTATACGCATCGAACCACTTTCTCCTATTAGTATTGGTGGGGTTTCCTACCATGCTATGCCGCCCGAAACGCCCTGCAGAACAGTCACGACACTGACTGTATCGTCGCTCGAAACGAGTGACACACGCGAACACATGACAGGAAAACGGCGCGCGCCGGTCGAGGCCGGTGCGAGCGCGCGGCCAAGTCCCTCGCGGGACGGACAGGTGACACTATGACAGGCGATACCGATACGCTCGAAGCACTCAGTGAGGAGTACCGGGCATCGATTCCGACCGACCTCCGCACGACACGAACGTTCCAGTGGTATTTGGATGAAGTCCGCGACGAACCGCGGGTGGCACGCAACGCCCACCAGCGCGTCGCGGATATGTTCGATTTCTATGGGACCGAGTACGACGAGGAATCGGGCGTCGTCGAATACCACCTCGCAAGCGAAGACCCGCTTGCGGAGGGCGAAAACACCTTTTATGGACGCGAGATTCACGAGGCGATTCACGAATTTGTGAATAAGGTCAAATCCGGTGCCAGAGGATTGGGTCCAGAACGCCGTATCAAACTCTTACTTGGACCTGTCGGGTCTGGCAAATCCGACTTCGACAGACAGGTCAGAACCTACTTCGAGGATTATACTACCCGCGAGGAGGGCCGGATGTACACCTTCCGCTGGACGAATTTGGGGGACGTAATCGCAGACCAAGACCCCGCAGACGACACCGTTCGTAGCCCGATGAATCAGGATCCAGTAGTGCTTCTGCCGCTCGGCCAGCGAAAACGGATTATCGAGCAGTTGAACGACTCCCTCGATGCGCCCTACACCATCAGAAACGAACAGTCACTCGACCCCGCGAGCGAGTTCTACATGGATACCTTACTCGCATACTACGACGACGACCTCCGACAAGTCTTAGAAAACCACATCGAAGTCATCCGACTCACTGCCGACGAAAACAAACGGCAGGGAATCGAAACCTTCGAGCCAAAGGACAAGAAAAATCAGGACGAGACAGAATTGACGGGAGATGTCAATTACTCCAAAATCGCTGTGTATGGCGAGTCTGACCCGCGCGCGTTCGATTACTCGGGGGCGTTTTGTAACGCGAATCGGGGAATCTTCAGCGGTGAAGAACTCCTGAAACTCCAGCGCGAGTTCCTCTATGACTTCCTCCACGCCACCCAGGAGATGACCATCAAACCCAAAAGCAACCCCCGGATGGACATCGACCAGGTAATCGTCGGGCGGACGAATATGCCCGAGTACAAAGAAAAGAAGGGCGACGAGAAGATGGAGGCGTTCAACGATAGGACCAAGCGCATCGACTTTCCCTACGTGCTCCAGTACACAGAGGAGGCCAACATCTATCGGAAGATGCTCAACAACGCGGACGTGCCCGACATCCACGTCGAGCCACACACCTTGGAGATGGCCGGTCTCTTTGGAGTGTTGACACGCATCGAAGAACCCGATTCTGGAACCGTTGACCTGCTCCAGAAAGCCAAAGCGTACAACGGCGAAATCGACGAGGCCGAAGACGTCGATGTCAAGAAACTCCGCGAGGAGGCAACCGATACGGCGGAAATCGGTGAAGGCATGGAGGGAGTGAGTCCGCGGTTCATCGGCGACGAAATCGCCGAAGCCATCATGGACTCGATGCACCGGGAGAGAGGATTCCTCTCTGCGCTCACGACGTTCAACCACCTAGAGGGGAATCTCGAAAATCACGGCTCGATAGCCGAAGACCTCTTCGAGACCTACTATCGCTATCTCGAACTCGTTCGTGAGGAGTACAGAGAACGCGCAATCGAGGACGTGCGCCACGCTCTTGCCTACGACCTCGATGAAATCCAGCGACAGGGAGAGAAGTACATGGACCACGTGATGGCCTACATCGACGATGATACAGTGGAGGATTCGCTCACCGGGCGCGAGCGCGGTCCCGACGAAACCTTTCTCCGTTCGGTCGAGGAAAAACTCGACGTGCCCGAGGACAGAAAGAACGACTTCCGTCAGGAGGTTTCGAACTGGGTCTCCAGACGCGCGCGCGAGGGCGACACGTTCAACCCGCAGGACAACGACCGCCTGCGCCGGGCCTTAGAACGCAAACTCTGGGAGGACAAGAAACACAACATCAACTTCTCGGCACTCGTTTCGAGTGGTGAGATGGACGACGACGAGCGGAGCGC
>DASSKS010000482.1:0-5987 GCA_035690245.1 Halococcus sp.
TCTGGGTCACTGTGTTCCGCCGAAAACGTCCCTCAGTTGACCGTGCTGGAACAATCAACCGAATATCCGAATCCAGTATTTCAATTCGGTTGTGAGTTCGATTTTTCCACACACTCCTCATAGATGAAACTGAGTGTGATACGGATATGAAATCATAGCCTAGACAGCTAGCGTTTCCACAAATATCCGTTCATTTCAGGCCGTCTCTGTCGTCGGTATGGTCGTCATTGTGCGCTGTTCAGGCCGTCTTTTCCGGTCCTTCAGGCCACGTTTGCTGGGTTTCAGGCGGTACCTGTGATTCGTTCTGGCAGTGTGATACAAAGAGGGTAGGAGTCCATTCAGGGAGTAGCGCGTTCGGCTGCATCGATCTCGATGCTTGCGGGGTGCGCGAATCGGCGGACGACGACAGTCCCGGCGATAGGGACGAAAAGGAAACCAAGAAAATGGCAAACGACAAACCGACACTCACCCGGCGACGGGTGCTCGGCGGCATGGCAACGATTGGCGTCGCGGGCGCGCTCGGCGCGGGCTCGTGGGCTGCGTTCAGCGACGAAGAATCGGCTACTGACAACTTCGTGGGAGCAGGTACGCTCGACCTCACGGTCAATGGCGGTGACATCCCGGGCGGAGCACATTTCACTGCCTCCGAGGTTGCCCCCGGCTACTCCCAGAGTCAGACGCTCACGCTGAAGAACGAAGGGAGCATCGCTGGCGTACTCAGCGTGGATTTCAACAACCTGTCCGAGGATGGGGGTGACAACCCCGAGCCGGAACAGGAAGCCGAGGGAGGTCCGGGCAACAGTGCCGACCTCGCTGACAACCTCACGCTCACGATAAGCGGTGACTACGGCACCGTCGGCCCGTTCACGCTCAGAGATGCTGTTAACAACACCCCCTACACGCTGGACTCGAACATGACGGGTCCTGAATCAGGCACCGAAACCGTCACGGTGGAAGTGCCCTCTAACGTCGGCAACGAAATCCAGGGCGATGAAGTGACGTTCGACGTCGTATTCACTCTGGAACAGGCGTAACGAGGAATCAGCGATGAGCGACGACTACGACGGCACTCGACTGACGCGGCGTCGCCTTCTCGGCGGAGTGGCCACTATGGGCGTCGCTGCTGCAATCGGTGGAGTGGGCACGATGGCCCGCTTTCGTGACGAAGAATCGAGTACTGATAACTCGGTGCAGGCAGGAACCTTCGACCTGAAACTCGGCGACAACAATCAAGGTTTCGGAGATGGGGTATCGGGTTCGTGGACGTTCTCGAACGCGAAACCGGGCGACGAATTCAATGGTGTCGTCTATCTCGAAAACACCGGGAGCGTCCCTGCGGACCACGTCGAACTTCGCTTCGATTACGACGAAATCGAGGCCTCCGGGAACGGAGCCGACGAAGGCGACACCCAGCCGAATTCAGCCGTCGGGATGGCAAAGCAATTCGAGATACTCCAAATGGAATATCCTTGGGGAGCCTCCATCTTGGATGACCTAACCGACGCCAACGGGAACGGCATCATCGACCTAGATGACCTGACTCAGCCCGCCAATGCGGCGGCGTTGGATAACCTAACACCCCCACCGCCCGCGGGCGACGGTTTCAGAAACTTGAACATCCGATTCAGGTTCGCTGATGATTCGCAGTTCACTGGCGGTTCGAACAACGATGTGCAGGGCGACAAATTGACGTTCACCGTCACGTTCGCACTCCACCAGACCAGTAGTCAAGACATCTGACTACCACCCGATTTTCATACAATGACTCAACTCATATCAAACAGGCGAAGATTGCTCGAAGTAGTGGGACTGGCGGTACTGATAGCCGTTCTGGTCCCGTTCGTGGTTTTCATCGCCCCACAAGTCGTGGGTGCAGAACACAGTTATGTGGTCGTCTCCGGAAGCATGACCCCAGCTATCGGCGTCGGGGAAACCGTCGTCGTCAACGACGTGCCGCCGGCAGCAATTCATGACGGTGACATCATCACCTTCCGGCGTGGCGAGACCGCCGAGATACAGCAGGGACAGGCCGGGAGCAACCTCGTCACCCACCGAGTAGTCGAAATCGTCGAACGTGGCGATGGTCTCGCGTTCCGAACGAAAGGCGATGCGAACGAGGAACCAGACCAAAAACTGGTCCCGGCTGATGCGCTGGTTGGCCGTGTGATGTTTACTATTCCGTATATCGGTCATGCTATCGTGTTTGCGGGCACCCAGTTGGGATTCATCGCGCTCATCGTCGTACCACTTGGATTGCTCGTCCTCGGCGAACTCTACGACCTCGCGCGCGCGGCGCGGAACAGTCGAGCCGACAGCACCACGACAGACACCGACGAACGAGCCGAAACCGACGGCGGAACGGATACCGAGCAGGAAGAGACGGACGAATCAGCCACTTCGGACGAATGGCGGTGGGGTGGCTGATGCGTACCGTGTTTCGGGTGTCGGTCCTCGCGCTCTGTGTGCTCGTCGTCATCGGATTCGTCGGCGGTGCTGTCGCCTACGCCGAACTCAGCGATGCGGAAACCGCAACGGTCTCAGTTGCAGCCGGGACGTGGACCACGACGCCGGGGGAGCCAGTCTGTCCGCCCGGAGAGACTGTTACGTACCAAGCACAGGGGAAGAACTTGTTCCAACTCAAAGCCAACGATGGCCCGGACATCATTGAATTCTCTGCGTACGAGATCGGAAACGGAAACAAGATACTCGCCGCGAGTTTCACGTCTGAGGTACCGATCAATAAGACCGTCACGAGACACGGGAATTCAGGGGCCTTCGAAAGCACAACGAGGTACAGCGGGACGAAGAGCGGCAGGATTACCAACGATGAATTCCCGGATAAACAAATCGTATCAGTCACGTTCACCTGTGGGAGCAACGAAAACACGAACGACTCGTTTTCGGCTTCTTCGGTCGGGGTGGCAAACTCGACGGCGACGCCCGAAAGCACGACCGTCGCACCGACGCCGATGCTGACCGAAACCACGGTCGAAACGTCTTCGACCACGACCGAAGTGACTCCATCCCCGGCGGCGACGACAAATGAGACGGCGGCTATGGACTTGAATCACCGGTCATAGCCGCAGACGGGTTTAGGCCAACAGGGAAAGACCACGAACCATGCCCGCCTCAGCGCCGTGGTTCAGCGAGTACGACCAGTTCGGCATCCCTGAAACCTTAGAACCGTATCCCGACGACCCGGCCCACGCCTTTCTCTACGAAACCGCAGACGCCCACCCGGAGCAGGGAATCGTCCAACTCGGCACAAAGGTTACCTACGCAGAACTCACAGAACAGGTCGAGCGGCTTGCGACCGCACTCCGTGACCGCGGCGTCGAGAAAGGCGACCGCGTGGCGACGATTCTTCCCACCTCTATACAGTTCGTGCTTGCGGACTACGCCATCTCGCGCGCCGGCGGCGTCCACATCCCGAACGACTTTTTGGATGCCGAAGAAGACCTGCGCTACCGGCTCGAACAGGGAAATCCAGAAGTGCTCATCGGGCAGGACAACCACCGCGACCTCCTCCTTTCACTGCACGACGACCTCGAACTCGACAATCTGATTCTCACCGATATCGAGGACTACTCCGAAAATCCTCCATCCGACCACGACGACATCGAGGGAGTCGAATGGCTTCCTGAAGTCATCGAGACCACCGAAGCACATCCTCCAGAAATCGAGTTCGACCCGGAAGAGGACGTTCACACGTTACTCTTTACCGGGGGGACGACCGGCCAGCCAAAAGGTTGCTTGCTCACCCACCGGAACGTTACCGCGAACGCCTTGCAGGGCACGGCGAACATGAGCCGGATGGCCCAGTTGATGCGCGGCAGCGAAACGGCACTCATGGCACTGCCTCTCTATCACGCCTATGGCTATTCGGTGATTCATTCTCTCATCGAACTCGGACTCGACATTCTCGCCGTGCCCGACGCGCGCGACACCGACATGATGCGCACCTATATCACCGAACACGACCCCATCATCATGTTGGGTGTCCCGACCCAGTTCATGGAAATCGTGGACGAAGAACTCAGACAGGACATCATCGGGATTTCTGGATCCGCGCCGCTGGCCACCGAAACCAAAGATGCCTTCGAGGAGCAGAGTACAGGAGTCTCACAGGGCTACGGACTCTCCGAGATGTCTCCAATCACTCACTTTAATACTCGGGGGTTGCTCGATATGATGACCGGCGAAGCCTCAGATGCGAGTGGATTCGACCAGCCCACAATCGGGGTTCCAGTGCCCGATACCGAGGTCAAACTCGTGGATGTCGATTCCGGCGAAGTCATCTCACTGGAGGAAGCGATTGCCGAAGAACGCGAGGGCGAGATGTATCTAAATGGACCTCAACGGATGAAGGGCTATCTGGATTCCGATAAACAACCGTTCGATGACGAGGGGTTCGTGGGCACCGGCGACGTGGTGAAAGTCGATGAAAAGGGACGGTTCTACGTCGTGGATAGAGTCAAAAACATGATTAATGTGTCGGGGCTGAAGGTCTATTCGGAGGAAGTCGACGAGGTGCTGTTCGGTCATCCCGGCATCAAGCGCCCGGCCACAGTGGGTGTGCCAGACCCCGACAGACCGGGCAGCGAGCGGGTGAAGGTGTACGTCGAAGCCGACCCCGAGTACGACGGTCTCACTCCCGAGGATGTAATCGAGTACCTCGATGGACGGGTCGCAAAACACGCCGTTCCCACGGAAGTCGAACTCGTCGAGAGTATTCCGCTGACCGACATCGGTAAGACGGACAAAAAGGCGCTGCGCGAGCGAAACGAGGGCGAAGTCGAGGCGGCAGAGTAGTCCGTCCGGGCCTCGTTTCAGATTTCTGTAATAGCGATACTGGCTTCGGTTCGCGCCGTATCGGGAACTTTCGATTCTCACGGCAAAACACCTTTGTCCGAGCGGCGGGTAGTAACGAGGGTATGACGTTCCAACCGCCAAGCGGACTGAGCCAAGACGAGGTCACAGAGCGCGTCGATAGCGCCATCGACGAAAACGAGGTGGTGTTGTTCATGAAAGGAAATAAGATGATGCCTCAGTGTGGTTATTCCGACCGCGCGCTCAAGCTCATTACCAGCCACCGCGAGGAGTTCGAAACCGTAGACGTACTCGAATCGATAGACGAGTACCGGAGTGCGCTCGAAGCACACAGCGGCTGGACGACGACTCCCCAGACCTACGTCGATGGGGAGTTCATCGGCGGCAGCGACGTGCTCGCCGAACTCGAACAGAAGGGAGAACTCAGGACGGCACTGGCTTCTGAGTGAACCCACCCGGCGCGCGAAGGACAGGGAATATACGTGTGCAAGCCCAACGTATTAGTAGATGGGCAGCGTCGGCAGCCGCCCAACTGCCGGTGATACCATGAATGATTGCGTATTCCAGCTCCATTCGACACTCGAACTGCCCCTTGAAGACGTACACGAGTTCTTAGACGACCCGGACCTCCCCGAGGAAATCGAAACCATCGACCTCACCCGCCGGAACAACACGCTGATTGTCAGCGCCGTCGCCACCGATGGTTCCATCAGCAAGTACACGCCGACGGCACAGTTGAAGGCGAGCGTGACCGAAAACCGGGTGTATGAAGAACTGCCGGAAGAAGAACAGAAACCGTTCGCCGGTGGTCCCCGGTGGGGAAGCGCTCCCGGCGAGGAAGACGAACTTCCGCCCTCAGAACTCGTCGAATACGCCTGCTTCAAGGGTGATAGAGAAACCGTCCTCCAGAACACCGCCGTTCAGTACCCGATGTTCGAAGTGCTGTGTGACATCGCCCGCATCGCCGAGAAAGGGACCTTAACAGCTATCGCCTCCCGCGATGGTGAACTCAAAGCCACCCGCATCGTTGACGGCGAGGAACGCCCCGCCTCCATCGAAGTCGTCGAGGACCCCACCGAAGGCCCGGCGGCGAGCAAGGGTGTCGACTGGCGGAGCAACGAGTTCATCTCGTAGAAAAACAAGATAACCACTCATTT
>DASSKS010000483.1:0-2620 GCA_035690245.1 Halococcus sp.
ACGCCGAGATTCGTGAGGAGGTCGAACTGCTTCCGGTGGACGCCTACACCCACCACCGCGTCGGACACAAACTCCTCGATGGCGAAGTCGATGCCGCAGTGGGCGTCGTGACCAATGGAATCGAACTCGAACGCGAGTACGACCGGGAGGCCGACGAACTCCCCATCGGCGACCACCTCGACATCTACGGGATGGCGCTTGTGACGAATCCCGCGTTCGCAGACGAGAACCCAGATACCGTAAAATCGTTCCTCAGAGCGACCGCACGCGGCTGGGCCGCAGCGACGAACGACCCCGAAGAAGCCGTCAATGCGCTCGTCGCACGCAACGCAACCCTCGAACGGAATCGAGACATCGAGCGGGTGAAGTTCGAAACCGCTGCGGATGTCCTCCAATTCACCGACCACGTTCGGGAGTTCGGCTGGGGAAATCACGACGGCGAGCGCTGGCAGACCTTGGGAAACACCCTACGCGAGACCGACCTGCTCGATGGCAAAATCGACTCAGAAGGTGTCTGGACCAACGAATTTCTCGATACGGACACAGAGAGCATCGGCCAGTACGCAGCCCTGATCGGTCGATAATCGACCACCACCCCCTATCTATAACTGCATCGCCGCGTCACTGTGGCCATGCCGTTCGGCATTCCTCCCGAACTCGTCGCCGTCGGGTTCTTTCTCTGTGGTCTCGCGGTCGTTCTCGTGAGCGTCGAGACGTTCATCGAGACCTCCGCCGAGACTGCGCTCGAATTCGGGGTCTCTGCGTTCTTTCTCACCGCTGTTCTCGCGGGGGCCGACATCGAGAACGCGGTCATCGGTCTCGCGGCGGTGTACAAAGGACTGCCGGGTCTCGCTATCGGTACGGTCTTCGGCGAAGCGCTGTTCATCCTCACCGTCGCCGTCGGACTTGCAGGGCTGCTCACGCCCTTCGAAACCGAGGTTCCTCACTCGTATCTCTTGCTCATCGTGGGGTCTCCGATTCTTCTGGTCGTGCTCGCGGTCGATGGAACGCTCACCCAACTCGACGGCGTGATTTTGACGCTCGCGTTCGTGCCCGCCTTCGGCGCTATCTACGCGCTCGAACGGAATCAGGAGACACGATATTTCGCGTCCGAGGAGGTCGAGGAGGCACTCGAAGACGACGATGCAGTGACCGACGGCGGCAGGGAGCCACTGGCAGACACTTCGTGGGGTGAGCGCTTCGAGGCACGTTTTGGTGGATACTACAAACTGGGCGTGCTCGTCCTCGCCACGATTGGTATGACGGTCGGTTCCGAGGTCGCGGTGACGGGAGCAAAGGAATTACTCACCGTTCTCGGCGTTGCCGGGGCCGCCTTCGGCGCAACAGTGGTAGGATTCATCTCCTCGCTCGAAGAACTGTTTTTGACTGTCGAACCAGTGCGAGAGGGACGCCCGGACATCGGGATTGGCAATGTTGTCGGGAGTATGCTGTTTTTCGTGACTGCGAACGCCGGTGTCATCGCGCTTGTTCACCCCATCCCGACAGGGGATACGGTTCTCACGGTTCACTTCCCGTTTTTCATCGCGGCGCTGTTGTTGGTGGGGGCGATTTTCTGGCGCGGGCGCGTCGGTCGCGCGGATGGCGTTGTCTTATTGGGGCTGTATGTGGCTTACTGGGGCGCAGTCTATCTGCTGTGAGAGGCTGTGAGACTGTCTCAATCGCTACAATTCAACGGGGACAGTCCCAAACACGACGAAACTGACCACCCAGTAGGCGACGTAACAACCGAGCAGGGTATAGCCGTGCCACGGTTTCAACCTCCCTGTGTGGATGAAGTACGCGGCGATAGCAGTCAAGATGATGAGCGCCGGCAGATGCCACGTGAGCACGTTCGCACCCACCACGAGACCGCCCGCGAGCAGGATGACGCCCAGTTTTCCCGTCACTGAAAAGACGACGCTCCCGATGACGTTTCCGACACCGACCTCGGGTGCGCCCTTGCGGACGGGTTCGACAGTCAAAAATATGTCCTCGATGGTCAACACGGCGGTAGCGATGGTCGCACCGAACAGCGTGCCTTCGAGTCCGTAGGTTTCGAGGATTCCTTCGGTTCCGATGCCCGTGGTCGCAGCGCCGATGATGAGACCGCAGAGCGCGAGAATCGCTAGTCCTAATCCGGCCCAACCGGGCAGTTCTCGGGCTTCGGCGAACGGCATCTCAGCGGAAAAAGACTCCGTCCCGCCGTCCGTCATCTCTTTTCCACCGTCCGCTTCGGTCATCTCCTCAAACATCTCCGCGTCCCGAAATACGGGGGTATCGTTTCTGAACTCTCTGACGGCGACGTAGGCGATAAAGAGTACAAATAATCCGAGGAGAATCACGCCGTCGATGGCGGTGAGCGGAGCCGTCAGCGTGAATACAATCATCACGAACGGCGCGACGGCGAAGATGGCGAGGTAATCGCGCGGAATGTTCACCTCCGTTGGCGTGAGTATCGCGGCGAGGGCGAGCACGACCCCAGTGAGCGAGAGCGCGGTTCCGAACACGATGCCGAGCGCGACGCCGCCGAGACCCTCTAGGTTCAACGCGACCCCCAGAAAGATGTCGTCGAATTCGATGCCCGTAAAGATGATTGCGAGTAAAAACACAGAGACGTTCA
>DASSKS010000484.1:0-3034 GCA_035690245.1 Halococcus sp.
GTAAGCGCGAGGCAACCATCCGCGAGGCACTCGCAAACGAGGCAAGCGGCGTGTTCTCCACGCGCTCAATGCCCGAAGCCGTCCTGTTCTGTGAGGAGTACGCCGCAGAACACCTCTCGATTCAGGCCGAAAACGACGAAGCGCTCCTCGACCGGATCAGTAGCGCCGGGAGTATCTTCGTCGGACCCTATAGTCCGGTGGCAGCGGGCGATTACGCCGCTGGGCCGAATCACGTCCTTCCGACTGGCGGACACGCGAGGGTCACGGGTGGTCTCTCGGTCGAAACCTTCCTGCGTTCGACGACGATACAGCGCCTCTCTCCCGACGCGCTCGATTCGCTGGGCGATACGGTTACGACACTCGCCGAAGCCGAAGGACTGGAAGCTCACGCAGAGAGCATCAGAGTTAGGCTCCGCGAACAGGAAAATCGGGAGGCATACAACCGACTCCGTGAGTAACCGACTGCTGGATTCGATGGTGTCGCAGTTGCGATGCGATCGGTGGTCGTGGGTCTGGGGTTGCGGCTGCGGTGGCGCGCGAGGGATGAGCGAACGGAGTGAGCGAATCGGCTGGGGAGGTGTGTGGTGCGGTGGCGGTCCTCGGTGGATGAAGGGCGAGCGAACGTGGTTCGAGACGGCGAAGCCGTCTCGTAATCCCGAAAGTCGCTTCGCGCCTTTCGGACGACAGTGAGCAAGGGCTTCGGCGGTGCTGCTGCAGTTACGGAAATGTTAGTGGTTGTCCCGCGAACGAGTCGCAGGCGAGTGAGCGGGCCGACGAGTGACCGGCGCGAGGCGCGAACGAAGTGAGTGCCTCGGTCTGGTTGAGCGGGAGAAGCCCGCGAAACAGGTAGGGAGGAGGCTTTTGGTCCAGATTTTGCCAGCGAAGGAGCGACTGAGCATGGTTCGAGACGCCGAAGGCGTCTCGTCATCACGAAAGGCGCGAAGCGCCTTTCGAACGACAGCAAAAGGTGGGGCGTCACCGTTAACTTCCTCGGGGACGGAATATCGTGTATGAGCACGGGTGCGACCGCCGACACGACGCCCGAAATCGAAGTATCGCAGTCAGCCGCCGAGCAGGCACTCGACCTTCTGAACGGCGAGGGCATGGACACCGACATCGCCGGGCTTCGTCTGTTCGTCCAACAGGGCGGGTGTGCCGGACTCTCCTACGGGATGCGATTCGACACCGAACCAGAAGACGACGATAAGGTGTACGAACACCACGACCTCCGGGTATTTGTCGACCCCGCGAGCATGAACTACATCGAAAACAGCGTTCTCGACTTCGAGGGCGGGCTCCAAGGTGCTGGCTTCCACGTCGAAAATCCGAATGTGGTGAGCGAGTGTGGGTGTGGAGAAAGTTTTCGCACCTGAAAGCCCTCGCTCGCGCTTCGCGCGCTCGCTCGCCCTTTTCATGTCCACCAGGCCGCACCGCAACGCAGTTGCGCGGTCGCCCGCATGGGGCGACACGCGCTGAAGTTCCCGTTCCTCCCCGTGCGGCTGCGATGAAACGCAGCCGTCTGCTTCCCACCGCTACTGCACAGCACCGCCTCCGCTGAAGCCCTCACTCCCTTCGGTCGTTCGCCCTTCATCCGCCGAGGAAACCGCACCGCAACGCACCGCTGCCGCCTGCGGCGGCAACCTAAAAATAGCCAATCAAAACAACGCTGAACTCAAAACAGCGTGGCGGCGGCACTGATGGCCGGGTCGGTGATGAACCCGAACGCGGGAAACAGAAGTACGGTGACGACTGCGGCGGCGACAACCGCAGTATAGAGTCCGAGCGGATAGCTCTCGACTGAGAGGTCGCCGTTCGGTTCCTCGAACCACATCGCCTTCACGACTCGGCTGTAGAAATACAACGACAGCGCACTGTTGATGATGCCGATACCCGCAAGCCACCAAAAGCCCGTTGCCACCGCCGCGCCGAACAGGAAGTATTTAGAAAGGAATCCCGCTCCAAGAGGAATGCCGGCGAGGCTGAGCATGAACACCGTCATGGCCGCACAGGCGACGGGCGCTTTCGAACCCAGTCCGTTATACTCGTCAAAGGTTCGTCCGATTCCCCAGTGTTCTGCGAGGGCAACGAACAGGAAGGCTCCAGTATTCATGAAGCCATAGACGAACAGGTGAACCATGCTCGTCCCGAGTACGAGCGCGTTCTGCTCACTGCCCGGCGCGAGTGCTGCGAGTCCGATTAGGACGTAGCCCGCCTGCCCGACGGAAGCGTAGGCCAACATCCGCTTTACCTCGTCTTGGGTTGCGGCGGCGAAGTTGCCGATGAACATCGTGAGCACGGCGAGAATCTGGAAGACGAGCACCCAATCCACACTGGAGGTAAGGTCGAGACCGAACGCCACAGTAAAGACGCGAAAGGCAACCACGAAGCCGGCGGCTTTTGACGCCGAGGAGAGAAACGCAGAAATCGGGGCCGGCGCACCCTCGTAAGCTTCGGGTGCCCAGAAGTGAAATGGCACGCTTGCCATTTTGAATGCGAACCCACCGATGACCATCAACACCCCAATGCCGAGGATTCCCGTGAGGTCGGTGGATGTGACTGCTCTCGAAACCTCGCTGAACAACAGGCTCCCGGTCGCGGCGTAAACGAGGCTAATCCCATACAGAAGGATTGCAGACGAAAGCGCGCCGACCAAGAAGTATTTCAAGCCACCTTCGACGCTTCCCCGGTTGTCCTTCAAGAACGCGACCAGCGCATACGACGGAAGCGAGAGCAGTTCGAAACTCACGAACACGACGGCGAGACTCCCAGCCGACGCCAGCAGACTCATCCCAATCGTAGCGAGCACCACGAGGATGTAATATTCGGCCTGCTCTGACTCGCCGTGGAGATAGTCGTAGCTCGCAACCGTGACGAGCGTGGCGACGCTCGTGAAAATCACCATGAAGAACAGACTCATCCCATCCACGACGAGCTGGCCGCCATAGAACGCGACGCCGCCATCGGTACCTATTCCCGTGAGTAAGAGCGCAGCGGCGGCTATGAGCGCGGCCAGCGTGCCGATTGCCGTCGTGCC
>DASSKS010000485.1:0-5385 GCA_035690245.1 Halococcus sp.
CTCGGTGAACGTGAGTTTCGCCAAAATGGCTGCAATCAGGTGGCCGCCGTAGTAGTATTGCACTGGCTTGCCGGCAAACCAGAAATCTTCAGGTGGAAGGCTGTCGGCTCGGAGTATGGTTTTGAGCAGCCCGAAATCGAGGAATTTCTCGCCACCACCCGGATGGACCGCTGGGTCAACCGCGCGAACCGCTATTACGAACGAAAAAGCGAGTGCGAAGACGACGACTGGCCCGACCATCCGGCGAAAATCGAACTCATGGCGGTCGAGACCACGAAGCGAGAGTACAGATAGGCAGACGAGGACCACCAGACCGACAGCGAGACCGAGCGTGAGTGAGAGGTGGCCGACCCAAAAGGTTATGAGTCCGACGACCACGAGCGAAATCGGCAGCGCGAGGGAGACCCCGCAGTCGGGAAAGCGCCGGAACAGTCGGGCGGCGAGCGGGAATCCGACCGCTCCGAGGACCAGATAGGCCACGAGCCAGCCAACGACCAGGCCGTACTCCATAGCGAAAGCGGGCAACCGGTGCATATCCCTCTTGTGGGATGGTCTTGAAACGCCGTTCCGAACTCCTTTTCATCCACGCCGTCAGTTTTCTACCATGACCCGGTCCGTCGGGGTCGTCGTGCCGGCCTACCGGCCCGATGTCGAGCGGTTGTCTGCCTACGTCGATACCCTCTACGAGCGACTGCGCCCGGCGGCCATCCGCATCGAACTCGATACACCCCGTTCCGGTGTGCCAGAAGCACTCGCTGACCTCCCGGCGACCGTTTCTACAATCCCCTATCGTCGCGGCAAGGGGCGGGCAATCACTGCCGGGTTCGAGGCACTCGACACGGATATTCTCGTCTTCACCGACGCCGACGGCAGCACGCCTGCCGATTCGCTTGCATCCGTTGTCGCACCGGTTCTCGATGACGAAGCCGACCTCGCGGTGGGGTCGCGCCGCCATCCCGAGGCACGGATTTCTCGTCACCGGACGTTCGCGCGCCGCCGACTCGGCGATACATTCGCGTGGCTCGCCCGGAGGCTCATCGAACCCCGCCTGTTCGATTATCAGTGCGGCGCGAAGGCAATCTCCCGCGAGGCATGGATAAACTGTCGTGAACACCTCTACGAGCCGGGATTCGCGTGGGATATCGAACTCATCGCCATCGCCGGTGCGCTCGACCAGCGAATCACAGAGATTCCGATAGAATGGCACGACCAGCCCGATTCGACCGTCTCACCGGTAAAGACCTCCCTCGCGCTCGCTCATGGGTTGCTCGCCGCCCGTCATCGTGCGGCGCTCATCCACGAGAGTCGGCTGCACGGCGCAATCGCTGCCCGGCGCGAGGAGCGCGCGCTCGTAGATGGAACGAAACGATGAGCACGCGGGCGTTGCTTTCTAGTCTCTACACCCGATTCGAGGCGTTGAGTTCTACTATCCGCTTCGGGCAGTTCGTCTCCGTCGGCGTGCTCGGCGCGGTGTGTGAGAACATCGTTCTTCTCGGAGCAGTCGCGGCGTTCGCCGTTGCACCCGAACTCGCTAAACTTGCGGGGGCAGAAACATCGATTATCGTGATGTTCGCAACCAACGAGCGCTGGACGTTCGCCGAGGAGGGAAAAGCGGGCACGCTCCGACTCGTTCGCCGGTTCCTCACCTCGAATCTCGTCCGCGCGGGCGGGGTACTCGTTGGAACGGCGGTATTTTTGGCGTTGCTTCGATATATTCACATTTCGGTACTGTTCATGGGAATTGACTTCTGGTTGCTCGGTGCGAACCTCATCGGGATTGGCGCGGGATTGCTCGTGAACTACGTCGCAGAGAGCCTGTTCACGTGGCGGGTGCATACTGGCCGAGAAGAGTGAATCACAACCCTTAATCAGTTGACGGCGATACGATTCGGTAGCGGGATGGGATAGCCAGGAGATTCCGGCGGGCTCATAACCCGCAGACCGGTAGTTCAAATCTACCTCCCGCTATGCCACCACCTTTTGCTTCGGTCACTCGCTTCGCTCGTTCCCTTGCAAAATCTGGACCAAAAGCCTCCTCCTTCCCGTTGGTCAGTCGTCGGCCCGCTCGCTCACTCCGTTCGCTCGCGGTACATAACTTGCACCGCTGTCAGCTCAATTACGATAGTGCTTAGTTCTACCGCACTAATGTGATAATCCTATGCCGATCATTTGTTTGGAAGGTCCAAGTGCTGTCGGAAAAACGACCCGAGCAGCGGCGCTTTGTGACCGTATTGGAGCGTATCGAATTCCGGAGGTGAATGAACTATTCGACCGTCCGTTGGACGAAACTGAAACATGGTATTTAGAACGGCAAATCAAACGGTGGTCAATCGCTCGAAAACAGGCCAATCAGGGGTGTTTCGTCGTTCTAGATGGTGACCCGTTCCAACCGCTCTGGTATAACTGGATTGCTCATCACCACTCAGATACCCACTCTCACTTTCCCGAACAGCCATCTCTGCAATCGGTGTATGCGTTCTATCGTGAGCAAATTGCAGAGAGGGAGATTGATTTCCCGGATAGGTACTATCTGCTACTGGCCGATAAGCCCGAATTATATCGTCGAAAAAAGTCTGATTCAACACGAACGCGGAGGAATTTCGCGTACCATCTCGCATTTGCTGGACCTCAGCGCCGATATTTCGAGATGTTGCGCGAACGAACACCGCTTTCAGTTACTGTTCTCACTGCAATAGACGTTGAGGAAAACGTTAGCGAAATCGTAGACGATGATTCGATCTCCATACCTAGCTCATCCGTAAAAACGCTCGAAAACGTTGTCCGGTGGCTGAAACGTACCGACCCATTTTGCCCTGCTTAGGCAGCACTTCGATACCCAACTCCGAAAGCACCGTCTCTGCCGCCGCAGCAGACGAACTGGGACCGCGCGTAGTGATGAGGTCGCCGTTGATGGTCACGCTTTCGTCGGCGTCGCGTCCAAAAGCCACACGCAGGAGGCACGTCGATGCTTCAGTCCTCGACTGAGGGAGCTACCTCACCGGGAGTAGCCGTCACTGAATCGTGAAGGTGACACGCCGCCGGTTGGACATCGGTTTCTTGCAATTCTGGATGGCGTTGCTCACAGACCGTCCCGAACTCTGTGGTGAGCAGTTCTTCTGCGGTGTCGAACTCGCCAGCAACGACGCTCTTGATGGCGTCTGTGAGCACCGACTCGGCCCCCGAATCGGAAAGTGTCTCGGGAATGGCGAACTCCCGGCGGATGGCCGTGGCAACCTGCTCGTCAGTCACTTCCGTGTTCTCGCCAACGAAAACCTCCCGTATCGAGTCAGGGTCTACCTGTCCGTTTGCGAGTCGGGTTCTAAAATCCATCACGCTCCGCCAATTCTCCTGTTCGAACTCGTACCCTTCTGGCTGGATGACCGCCGGACACCGGGTGTGAAATCGACAGCCAGCCGGTGGATCGGCGGGACTCGGCACATCGCCGGTGAGTTCGATTCCCCCACCGCGCTTTCGTGGGTCGGGCGTCGGAATCGACGCAAGAAGTGCCTGCGTGTAGGGGTGTTGTGGCTCTCCGAACACCGTCTCAGTGGGACCGATTTCGACGATTTCACCGAGATACATCACTGCCACGCGGTCACAGACCTGCCTGATGACGCTCATATCGTGACTAATGAACAGAATCGAGAGTCCAAATTCTTGTTGAACCTCGCGGATGAGCGAGAGGATTTCTGCTTGTACGGAGACATCGAGCGCGCTCACAGGTTCGTCGGCGACGACGAGTTCGGGATTGAGCACGAGCGCCCGCGCGAGCGCGACGCGCTGTGTCATCCCCCCAGAAAACTCGTGTGGATAGCGGTCTGCGTCCGCAGCCGAGAGTCCCACTCGGCAGAGGAGGTCACTGACGATTTCGCGTCTGCGCTCTCGGTTTCCCATTCCGTGAATACTGAGAGGTTCGGCAACCGCCTCGCCGACGGACATCCGGGGGTCGAAACTCGATGTCGGGTCCTGAAAAATCATCTGTGCGCGCCGGCGAAATCGTTTGAGTTCGTTCTTGCCATACCCGCTGATGTCCTCGTCCGCGAAGACGACCTCTCCCGCGGTGGGTTCTTCGAGTCGGAGCAACGTCCGCGCGGCGGTCGATTTTCCACACCCCGATTCGCCAACGAGTCCGAGGGTTTCGCCGCGTTCGAGGTCGAAATCGATGCCGTCAACCGCACGCACCCGACCGACCTCCCGGCGCAACACACCTTCAGTAATCGGATAGTGTTTTTTCAACCCGCGCACCGAGAGGAGATGCTCCGTACTCATTCCGTTCCTCCATCTGCTCGTTCGGCCCCAGTTGGAGCTGTCCCTTTGTGCGCCGGGCCACGAACGGTCGATTCGTCGTACTCCGGCCCGTAGAACACACACGAGGCCGTCTGTGTCGTTCCGTTGACCCCCTCCAGTGGCGGTTGCTCACCGGTCGCACACGCATCGATGGCGTGGGGACAGCGCGGATGAAATCGACAGCCCTCTGGTGGGTCTTTTGGGTCGGGAAACGACCCGCCGATGGCGTTCATCTCCTTGCCCTGTTCTGGAAGACACGCGAACAACGCCTGCGTGTAGGGATGGGCCGGGTTCTCGAACAGTTCGTACACGCCGCCGCGCTCCATCACCTTCCCGGCGTACATTACAACTACTCGGTCTGCTATCTCCGCGACAACCCCGAGGTCGTGGGTGACGAAGACGATGGCCATGTCGAGGTCGTCTTTGAGTTCGTCGAGCAATCTGAGTATCCCCGCTTGGATGGTGACATCGAGCGCCGTCGTTGGTTCGTCGGCAATCAAGAGGTCGGGGTCTGCCGCGAGCGCCATCGCAATCACCACACGCTGGCGCATCCCTCCCGAGAACTCGTGGGGATACTCGTCGATACGCGAACTCGCGTCGGGGATTCCTACCCTGTCGAGTAAGTCGATTGCGCGCTCGCGGGCTTTTGCCTTCTCGTCGCGGTGGAGTCTAATGGTTTCGATTATCTGCTGGCCGACGGTGTACACGGGGTCGAGTGCGCCCTGTGGGTTCTGAAAGACGTGGCCGATGTGCCCGCCGCGAATCTCGTGCAGTTGTGTCTTTGAGAGCGCCGCGAGGTTCATCATGCCGTCTTCGCGCACCGGAATAGCTGAATCTTCAATGGCCGTGTTGCGAACCCCACCATCAGGGGTTTGCCAGCGCGGAAGCACCGCGTCGAACCAGATATTCCCACTCATCTCGCCGGGTGGCATCGAAATCAGTTTCGTCAGCGACTCACAGGCCACGGTTTTGCCCGACCCGCTCTCGCCAACGATACAGACGGTTTCGCCCCGATTCACTTCGAAGCTCGCGCCATCGACGGCCTTGACGGTTCCCTCGTGGGTGTGGAAATGGGTTTTGAGATTCTCGACCGAGAGG
>DASSKS010000486.1:0-3058 GCA_035690245.1 Halococcus sp.
TGACGAATTCGAGGACACGGTTTCGGTGCTCGTCGGGGTTGCGGAGGTGGTCTATCCGAGTGCTATCGATGGGATTTCAGCATTCGTCGAGACGTACTCGCTCGGGCGTATCGAGAACCGGACGGAATATCGAGATGGGGCGGTCGAGACGACGGCAGCGATAGACGAAAACGCACGGTTTTGGTACGACACGAAGTACACAAGCCTCGACCGCAGAGCGAGTCCGGTATTACGTGGTCAACGAACTGTTGTATGCGCTCTACACCTCGTCTGTGGGAGGGCGACTCGCAGGAACCGAGAACCCGATTGGCTCGTCTTTATCCCAGCGATTACATAGGTTCTGAACGACGCTGTACGGTAGACAATCCCAATGTCCCGCCCGAGAGACGACTGGCTCGAATACGAGTTCGACCTCGAACGCACCATCTACTTCAGCGACGCCGTTTTCGCCATCGCCATCACGCTGTTGGTCATCGACATTCGCGTTCCCGATGCACCAGCGGCGGCTCTACCGGAGGAACTGCACGCGCTCATCCCACAGTTTCTGAGCTTTGCAATCAGTTTTCTCGCTATTGGCTCCTATTGGATCGCCCATCACCGGCTGTTTCGATACATCACCGCCCACAACCAGGGGCTTGTCTTTCGGAACCTCCTGTTTTTGTTGTTCGTCGCGTTGATGCCTTTTTCGTCGGCCCTGCTCGGCGAGTACGATGACCAACAGGTGGCGGTCGTCGTGTATGCTATTCATTTAGCTATCCTCGGTCTGCTGCTCTCGTGGATATGGTGGTACGCCTCGCGGAATCGGCGTCTGGTGGACCCGGAGATCGACCCGCGGGTGGTGCGGTATACAGACCTCCGGGCAGTGGTTATTCCGCTGATTTTCGTGGTCTCGATTGGCGTCTCGTTCGTCAGTGTTGACGTAGCGGAGCTTTCGTGGCTACTGTTGCTCTTCGTTCGTCCTGCACTCTCTCGATACATCCAACGAGAGCACCCCACCTGATCGGTCGCTGGAATCTCAGTGTCCCACCGGGCGCGTCACGATGTAGCGAATCACGTCGGCGATGTCCCCGGAGTGAATATCGTGTGATTCATACAGGTTTTGTGACTGCTCTCTGGCCACCTCACACAGTGCAACCCGACCCTGTATGCTCGACTCTGAGATTCCCATTTCGCTCGATTCCACGGTTCCGGTCATGTAACCCACCACGTTGCAACTGACGGCGGCAAGTTAGTCACGGAGCGCCAACACCTTTATCTACTGAAGCCATACAGGCCGCCGATGAGCAAGCGACTCGGCATATATGTTTTCGACGGCGTTGAGGTCATCGACTTCACGGCCCCGTTCGGTGTGTTCGCCGTTGCCCAACGGATGGACCCCGAACTCGACGTGTTCTTGGTCGGAGATACGCAAAACCCAATCGAGACGACGGCGTACATGGATGTCACACCCCGCTACTCCCTCGACCAAGACCCCGACATGGATGCGTTCATGATTCCGGGTGGGGTCGGCACCCGCCGGGAGATGCACAACGAGCGCCTCCACGAATTCATCCAACGACTCCCGGAGGAGACCCTTCTCGTGAGCGTCTGTACCGGGTCGTGGATTTATGGAAAGGCGGGGCTGTTGGACGACCGAAAGGCCACGAATCGAAAGTACGGCGACCCGTCGGAAGACACCGTTCCCATCGAGCGGTTGGCCGAAATCGCTCCAGATACGGACATCGACGACCACCGGGTCGTGGACACCGGGCGAATCCTGACCGCGGGCGGCATTTCTTCAGGCCTCGAAATGGGGTTCCATCTCCTCTCTCGGTTCGGCTACGACGAGGAGTTCGTAGAGGAGGTCGCAAACATCATGGAGTACGACCAGCAGTGGGACCTCATGAAAGACGACGTGCTCGTCACCGACGAGTGAATCTGGCCCGTCGAAAAAATCGGCTGCTGTTTTTCCGGTACGGTCGAGTAATCGTCAGTCTCAGTAGTAGTTACATCGCCGGTAGCACTCTCGATTCCTGTACTCACTACTATGGTATTCGGAACAGTCAATAAACGCCCGCCGAATGAACGACTATGGACTTCAGTCTCTCGGCGGAGCAAAAACAAATCAAGGAAATGGTTACGGAGTTCGTTGACGAGGAAATCAAACCCCGTGCCGCAGACATCGACCACGAAGACGAGTTTCCCCACGAACTCGTCCGCGAGATGGGCGAGTTGGGTTTGATGGGGATGCCGTTCCCTGAAGAATATGGGGGAGCGGGTCTCGATTATCACTCCTACGCCATCGGTCTCGAAGGGATTTCACGCGGGTCAGGCGGTCTCGGAACTATCGTCGCCGCCCACACTAGTCTCGCGGGAAATATGCTCTACGAGTTTGGCACCGAATCACAGAAAGAAGAGTATCTGACGCCGCTCGCCGAAGGCCGGGACATCGGCGCGTTCGCGCTCTCGGAACCGGGCGCAGGCAGTGACGTACCCGCGATGGAGACCACTGCCGAAAAAGACGGCGACGAGTACGTTATTGACGGCGGCAAGCTCTGGATTTCCAATGGCTCGGTGGCGGACACGGTAACCCTCTTTGCGAAGACCGACCCAGAGGCGGGCAACAAAGGAATCTCATCGTTTGTCATCCGACCTGAAGAAGACGAAGGCTTTCACGTCGAAGGTACTGAGGACAAACTCGGCGATAAGGGCTGTCCGACAGCCGAATTGCGGTTTTCCGAAATGCGAATCCCCGAAGACCGACGACTCGGCGAGGAAGGCCAGGGATTCGTCCACGCGCTGAAAACCTTAAATGGTGGGCGTATCACCATCGCCGCCCGTGGAGTCGGCATCGCACAGGCCGCCCTCGACGAAGCGCTGCGGTACGCACAGGACAGAGAACAGTTTGACCAGCCGATTTCTGAATTTCAGACGATTCAGCACAAACTCGCCGACATGGATACCAAGCTTCAGGCCGCTCGATTGCTCATGCACCGCGCTGCCGACCTGAAGATACGCGGCGAGGAGTTCAGAAAGGAGTCCGCACAAGCGAAACTCTACGCCAGCGAAGTCAGCAGAG
>DASSKS010000487.1:0-3372 GCA_035690245.1 Halococcus sp.
CTCACCAACGAGGTACACGACGCACTTCTCGAACACGCCCGCGACGGCACACCGGAGGAGGTCTGTGGCGTACTCGGCGGACGGTGTGGGTCCGATACCCGTGTCGAATCAGTCCATCGTGTCCCGAACGTCGCTTCCCAACCCCGCGTTGAGTACGTCATCGACCCCGAAGCCCAACTCGACGTGATGGAGGACATCGAAACGAGCGGAGAGGCTGTCGTGGGATTTTATCACTCCCACCCAGACGGTCCAAACGAGCCAAGCGAGACCGACGTTACGCGGGCGACGTGGCCTGGATTTTACTATCTCATCGTTTCGCTCCCCGGACAAACGGTCGGCACGTGGCATTGGGACGGCGAGCGCTTCGAGCGCGAGGAGATTCGAGTACTCAGTCGGCGATAGCACACGACTGGGCGTACTCGACCTCATCGACTGATTCGATGCCAGCCTCACTACACACGGGGCAGTCAGGATTCTCGCTGATGGGCAACTCCTCGAAGGTCATGTCCATCGCGTCATAACAGAGCAGTCGGCCATCGAGAGTTTCACCGATTTCCATCAGACTTTTTACTGTTTCGGTCGCCTGAATCGACCCAACCACGCCGGGAAGCACCCCGAGCACGCCGGTCGTCGCACAGTCGGGCACGGTTCCTTCGGGGGGCGCTTCGGGAAACAGACACCGATAGCACGGCGTTTTTCCTGTGAATGTCGTCACCTGCCCCTCGAAGCGGTAGATTGCTCCGTGCGAAAAGGGAACCTCGGCGAGGGTACAGGCGTCGTTCACCAGGTATCGAGTCCTGAAGTTGTCAGACCCATCCACGACGAAATCGTAGTCTCCGATGAGACGCTCGACGTTCTCGGGCGCAACGCGGCAGTCGTGGGGTTCCGTTGTGATATCGGGGTTGAGTCGGGAGACGAAATCCGCCGCACTCTCGACTTTCTTCCGGCCGATGTCGCCGTCGCCGTGGATGACCTGCCGTTGGAGATTGCTGCGTTCGACCACGTCGTCGTCGGCAATACCGAGAGTTCCGACGCCCGCGGCGGCGAGGTACTCGATGATGGGTGCGCCGAGTCCGCCCGCACCGACGACGAGTACGCGCGAATCGAGCAGTGCCTTTTGTCCTTCGGGACCGACGCCGTCCATAATGATGTGGCGCGAATACCGGTCGAGTTGTGTCGAATCGAGGCTGAGGTCGCTCATACCCCTAGTACGTCGCCGAAAGGATAAACGCGCGGGTGCTCTGACCACTGCCGTATTTCGGTCGAACGTTCACGACCGGCGGAACTCTTCCACGCGACGTTTTACCCTCCATCGAAGCCGTTCGACGACGTCCGACCGGCAGTATCCGTTGTGCGCGCTTGAACATCCTTATCAGTCCTGCCAGTCAACTCATACGTATGACCATCGTACCGGACACGAGTGCGGTTATCGACGGGCGCGTGACCGAGCGCGTCGCGTCGGGTGCGTTCGAGGGAGCCACCATCTCGATACCCGAGGCGGTCGTGGCCGAACTCGAATCCCAGGCCAACGCCGGATACGAGACGGGCTGGGACGGTCTCGCCGAACTCGAACGACTCACAGACCTCGCGGACGAGGGGACCATCGAAATCGAATACATCGGGCAGCGACCCGGAGAGGACGAACGCCAGAGCGCCGATGAGGGCGCGGTCGATGCGCTCATCCGTGACCTCGCAGCCGAACGAGAGGCCACGCTGCTCACGAGCGACCGCGTCCAGAGCGAAGTCGCCAAAGCGAAAGGTCTCGCTGCCGAGTACGTCGAACCCGAGGTTCGAGAAATCGAATCGCTGACTATCGAGGACTTCTTCGACGAGGAGACGATGAGCGTCCATCTCAAAACGGATGTCGTCCCGATGGCAAAACACGGCTCGGTCGGCGCGATGCGTTTCGAGGCAATCGGTGATGAAGTGCTCACCGAGGACGAGCTAGAAGAATGGATGGACGAGATAGAAACCGCTACACGGGCCTCAAGCGAGGGATTCATCGAACTCGATGAACCGGGAATGACTATTGTCCAACTGGGTGAGTACCGCATCGCGCTCGCTCGACCGCCGTTTTCTGATGGACTGGAGATTACGGCAGTCCGACCCATCGCTGAAACCGAACTCGACGACTACGACTACGCCGACGAACTCCGCGAACGTCTGCTCGACCACCAGCGCGGCGTGCTCATCGCGGGTGCGCCCGGTGCAGGGAAATCGACGCTCGCGGGTGCGGTCGCGGGATTCCTCGCCGATTCTGATTTTTCGGTGAAGACGATGGAGAAACCCAGAGACCTTCAGGTGGGTCCAGAAATAACCCAGTACACCGCACTCGACGGGCGAATGGAGAACACGGCGGACTCACTGTTGATGGTTCGGCCCGATTATACGATTTACGACGAAGTGCGGAAAACCGAGGACTTTTCGGTGTTTTCTGATATGCGTCTCGCTGGCGTTGGCATGATTGGAGTCGTCCACGCCACGCGGGCCATCGACGCGCTCGGGAGATTGGTGGGCCGTGTCGAGTTGGGGATGATTCCTCAAGTGGTCGATACGGTGGTCTTCGTGGAGGCCGGCGAAATCGCAACTGTCTACGACATCTCCACCGAGGTCAAAGTCCCCGAAGGATTGATGGAAGAAGACCTCGCAAGGCCAGTGATTCAGGTTCGTGACTTCGAAACCGGACGGCCGGAGTACGAAATGTACAGTTTCAATCGGCAGGTCGTCACCGTGCCGGTGGGCGGTGAGAGCGACGACAGCGGGGTTGACAGAATCGCCAAACAGGAAATCGAACGCGAGATTCGCTCGGTCGCGCGCGGGAACTGCGAGGTCGAACTCAAAAGTGCGAATACCGCCGTCGTCTACGTCGAAGATACAGATATTTCGACCGTGATTGGCAAGGGCGGCGGGCGCATCTCGGATATCGAAAATCGGTTGGGAATCAGCATCGATGTGCGGACGTTCGACGAACGGCCCGGCGGCGGCCGGTCTGGGGCTGCGGGCGGGTCGGGTGGTGGTAGCGGAGGCAGTGCTGGCGAAATCGTCACACCCGAAATCACGTCTCGCCACGTCGTGATTCCAATGGAGGGCCACGCAGGTGAGACAGTCGAAGTACAGGCCGACGGCGAGTATCTGTTTACGGCCACGGTCTCGCGCGGCGGTGAGGTGCAGGTCTCGCGGGGGAGTGCGATTGCCGAAGAACTCGAACGGGCCATCGACCGCAGCCAGCAGGTTACGGTTGCGCCGTCGTAAGCAGGCACAGCCGGCTAAATCTCATCTGGCGTTTGTTCCACGCGGCGGTTTCGGCTGCGGTGCGGTTCCTGGCGGATGAAGGGCGAGGCCCGCGAAGCGGGCCGAGGGCTTCGGCGGTGC
>DASSKS010000488.1:0-3778 GCA_035690245.1 Halococcus sp.
TGCGGGTGAGTCGTTGAAAACTGGCTGAAGTCCCGTTAGGCGAACGGTGAGGTCTTGAGATAGAGTTCGTAGTCGGCCACCTCCGCGTCCGGGTTGTAGCTGATGAACGGGATTGCAAACCGCCACGTCTGTCCGGCGGCGAGACCAGTCACATTTGTAAATCCGCTCGAAAGAACGTGGCCGTTCTCTCCGTAAAACGTCGCCGCCGCTTCGAGGTAATCGAGTCGCCCGCCGCTTTCGTTTTTGGCTTGGCCGACCACCTTGGGAGGGCTGAACTGGTCTTTCGGTTGCTGTACGCGCGAATCGAGTACCGTCACTCCCTCGGGCGAAGACGGCACCGAACCGGGGTCCGCAGCGGTGATGCGGATGGTTCCATCCGTCGGCGTCCCGCTGGTTCCGAGATACGGAATGTACACATCCCATGTCTTCCCCGGTGCGAGTCCAATCAGATTCGTGAAATTCGTTCCGAGAACCGCTCCCGACGAATCGGTGAAGGTGGCCGTCGCCTCGACATACGAGAGGCGCTGGTTTCCGGTGTTCGCAATCGAGGCGGTGAGCACCTTCCCGAGGTCGCCGTCGGCGAGTTCGGTGTTCTTGACCGCGAGGTTCGACGACGCGGCTGCACTTCCGCTTCCGCTCGCCCCAGTTTGTGTCGTGGATGGTGTGTTCGCTCCCGTACTTGCACCTGCGCTCGTGCCCGGTGACTGTTGGTTTGTCTGCGGTTTTCCCGATGGCGCGCTTTCGGTCGTCGTTGCTCCACCACCACTACCACTGTTTCCGCCACCACCTCCGTTTCCATTCCCGCTGCTGCTTCCGCTTCCGCCACTGTTTCCACTGTTGCCCCCGTTTCCACCGCCACTCGTGTTCGACCCACTGGATGACCCAGAATACCCCGCAAGAAACCCGCTTGCTGTCGCACTCAGTCCACCAATCGCCGCGAGATATATTCGTCAGTTTATCTTTTCACGCATAGCGTCTTTTTCTAGACGTAAGAAACGATAAATCTTTTCTTTTGCTTCTGGTGTTACCAATCCCGAATTATCTGTGTACTGTCTAGTAGGACCAAGTCCTCCTCGACGAGTGAGGCCGTTCGAAAGACCCTCGTTTCGGGGTTGAGGCTGACTAAGCCAACCCTGCCATCGGTAGCAGTACATTGTTCACTCGATTTCTCACAACAAGGTTATACGGCATCGTCCAGTAGCTGAATCAGGAGAATGAAGCCGCTCGTCGTCTTCTATTGCCGTGAGTGTGCGTGGGACGCCTATACAGACCACCACACACGGACTGAACTCGACGTACTCACCACCGAGCACGCACTCGTCACCGGCCACAAAATCGCCAGCGTGTGGATTCGGCGGGACCGAGCTACATCCAGACTACAGGTATCGAATGACCTCTGGCGAACAGATAGGTCGGCGACGAATGAGAACTGAACGCCGAGTTATGGGTATACTTGTCCGTGGACCGTTCACAAGCACGATAGTGGAGTCGGAATTCGGAGTGACGGTAATAAGACGCTTCCGCGAGTCATCGGTTTCTCAGTCCGCAATTGCCTCGTTCGAACCGCGGTCGGCGCTCGGATTCTGAATCCAGAGGTCCCCAAATAACTCGTCCTGCTGGAGGCGGACGTGACCCCGGTGAGACAGAAAGAGAATCGCCAGAAACGTCTCGACGCGCGACCCTCCTGCTGTGTCGATTTCTGCGTACAACACTTCCTCGCGCCCGGCGTCGTACTGTTTTCTGAGCACGCGCTGGACATCCGCGATGGTGGTTTCGATGTTCTCGCCGTGGGCCGTCCCCGTCACGTCGGCTTCTGTTGGTTCGTCGTCTACCCGGAAGTCGTCGCCCGAGCGGTAATCGAGTGTCTGGGTTCCGCGCTGGAATCCTTTCGTCGACCCGCTCGTATCGTAGGTTCTCGATTCCTTCCACCACGAATCGCGTTCTGCCTCCCGTAACTCCCGGACGAGTTCGTCGAGCGTTTCGGGCGTGCCGCGGGCGTGTTTCCGGTCGAGTCGCCGGTCCATCTCGGCTTCGAGCGAGGCAACCGGGTCCGGGCCGAACTCTTCATTTTCCCTCTCCCACGCACCCTCCTCCCACGGTTCGATTTCTGGCTCTGGTTCCTCGTCGGGTTCGAGCAGCGCCTCGCTTTTCATTCTGAGGAGCACGCTCGCATAAAAGAGCGCCCGGCCCGATGTACGGAGGTCGGTAGCGTCGAGACGCGAAAGAAAAGCATCAGTAACATCGACTACGTCAATGTCCCACGGCTCGATTTCGCCCTCATCAGCGAGTCTGACGAGCAACTCGACTGGTTCGACTTCCTCATCGGTCTCGTCCATCTCAGTCATCGGCGGGAACCTCCTGCGCCCCGAGGTCGATACCCGTCACCGCAGAGATGTTGTCGCCCTGCATCGTGACGCCGATGGCTCTTTCTGAGCGTTCGAGCATTGCCGACCGGTGCGAAACCACGATGAACTGCGCTTCACTGGCGAGTTCGTCAACCAGTTCACCGACTCGTTCGGCGTTCGCCGCATCCAGAAAGGCATCCACCTCGTCGAGTGCATAGAACGGCGCGGGGTTGTGGCGCTGGATGGCGAAAATAAAGGCGAGCGCAGTCAGCGATTTCTCACCGCCGCTCATCGCATCGAGGCGCTGAATGGGTTTATCGCCCGGTTGGGCTTTCATCGTTAGCCCGCCTTCGAAGGGATCGTCTTCGTCTTCTAAGTGAAGCGTCCCCGACCCGGCTGAAAGACGCTCGAAAATCGACTCGAACTGCTCGTTGATCGCCTCGTAGGAGTCCATGAACGTCTGCTTTTTCTGGGCGTCGTAGGAGTCGATGCGTTCCTCGATGCCGTTTCGCTCGTCGGTCAGCGTCCCTCTCTTTTCTGTGAGGTCCGTGAGGTCTGCTTCGACAGTATCATATTCTTCGATGGCGAGCATATTGACCGGTTCTAACCCACTCATCTCGCTTTCGAGCCGCGAAATCCCGCGCTCGACTTCCTCGTGGTCTGGAATCTTCTCGGGGTCGTACTCGCCAACGACCGCTTCGAGTTCGTCTATTTCCCATTCGAGGCGGTCCGTGCGTTCTCGTGGGTCGTGTAGGTCGCTCTCGACGTCAGTGACGCTTTCACGCTGTTCGTCACGGGCTTGCTTTGCCTCCTGAAGGGTCCCCTTGAGGTCTCTGCGGTCTGCTTTGAGGTCCGTGAGTTCGTCCTCTAACTCGGAAACGGCAGCCTCGCGTTCTTCGAGTTTTGCCTCTTGTTCTTCGATAGCGTCTTCTAAGTCCTCGATACGCTCCTCTCCATCGGCCTTGTGATTTTGGGCCGTTTCGAGTTTCTCGTGAAGCTCCTCGATTGACTCGTCTGCGTACTGTTTTTCGAGTTGGTGTTCGTTCAGTCTGCCGTCCAAATCGTCCAATCTGTTTTCGAGGTCGTCGATGTCCGCTTGAATCTCGTCGGCCTCATTCGTGAGTTCTGGGATGGCAGAATCGGCGAGTTCTCCTTCGAGACTCTCGATATCGCCCTCAATGGTGGCGATTTCTTCGTCGTACTCCGAGATTTCGGCTTCGAGGGTCTGCATCTCCTCGTCTACTTCCTCGCGTGCGCCCTCGGTTTCCGTGATGTCGTCTTCGAGCGATTCGATACGATTTTCGACTTCTTCGCGCTCGCGTTCCTTACGCTCGATGTCGCTTTCGATGTCCCTGACCTGTTCTGTCGCCCCGGACCGTCGCTCGCGTGCGTCGTCGAGTCGGCTCTCGATGTCGCGTATTTCCTCTTGGACC
>DASSKS010000489.1:0-2415 GCA_035690245.1 Halococcus sp.
TCGGACGGTTGATGTCTACGGATTTGCATACTGTCGGTCCCGAAACGCTCGTCGAAGACGCAGCGCAGGTGATGCTTGACAGCGAAATCGGTTCGGTCATCGTCGTTGATGAGGACAATCAGCTCTGTGGCATCCTCACGACCACCGATTTCGTCAGCATCGTCGCCAAGAGCCAGCCCAAAGCGCAGACGTCGGTTGCAGAATACATGACCACCGAGGTCATCACCGCCACCGTACAGGACTCCATCCGCGATGTCGCAGACGCGATGGTCGAACACGGATTTCACCACGTTCCGGTCGTCAGCGAGACTGATGGTGTTATCGGCATCATCACTTCGAGCGACCTCGCGGGGTATCTTTCACACATCCAAACGCCGAGTCCGGCATAAAAACGTCCGTTCATCCGGCGAGGTACTGTTATCACCCATCCGTGAGGGCACCTAGCAGGGCGGACGCTCCAAACCATGCTGAGAAACGAACGCAACCGACAGGTCGAACCGGTACGCGAACGATCGGACGAAAAGCACACCGATGGCTGAAGAACACATGACTGGAAACGCAGACCTCACTGTGACCGAAAGCGACGACGGACTCGTGATTCGAGCGACCATCGACCGGCCCGATGAACGAAACGCGATGAACGAGAACGTGATTCAGGGGTTGCTGGACACACTCGATATGGCCGACGACAGTTCAGCAAGAGTGGTCGTCATCCGCGGTGCGGGCGGAACGTTCTGCTCGGGTGGCGACCTCAAGAGTATGGCCTCCTCCATTGGACAGGGTTCACAGGCATACCGCGAGGGATTTTCGGGACTCTCGAATCTGATGGAGCAAATGGTCGAAACTGGTGCGCTCATCGTTGCGGCGGTCGAGGGCTACTGCCTCGCTGGCGGGATGGGGCTTGCGGCGGCGTGTGATATGGTTCTCGCCACCGAAGATGCAACGTTTGGCACCCCAGAGGTCGATATCGGACTGTTCCCCGCACAGGCGCTCGTCCCGATTATGCGCACCGTCACCGAAAAACGAGGGCTGAAACTGCTCTTTACGGGTGAGCACATCGATGCCCGAACCGCCCACGACATCGGCTTTACGACCGACGTGGTTCCTGAAGAAGAATTCGAAGAAGAACTCGACAGACTCGTGGACGACCTCGCGTCGTCTTCACCGGTGATGATAGAGATGGGCAAAGAGGCCTACTACACCCAGCGCGACATGGGCTTTGGCGAAGCGCTTTCGTATATGCGCGAGGTGATTGCACTGATTGCTATGAGCGAAGACACAGAGGAGGGCATCAACGCCTTCTTGATGGATGAAGAACCCGACTGGAGCGGAAGATGACTATCAAGAAACAAGAATCGCTCAAAGGTAACGACCCAGATAAAGCTATCATCTCGGCGGCGCTCACGGGAGCACTCACCACCCGCGACCAGTGCGAAGCCATCCCCTATACTCCCACGGAAATCGCAGAGGACGCCGAAGCGGCCCGCGAAAACGGCGCGGCCATCGCGCATATCCACGCCCGGACCGACAATGGAAGCCCGACCTACGATACCGATATCTATCGAGAAATCTACGAGGAGGTCCGCGAGCGCACCGATATGATTATCAACTTCTCGACTGGTGCGCTCCATGCGCCGCCAGAAGAGCGCATCGAGTACGTAGAGGAAGTACAGCCGGAAATCGCTGCGCTCAATATGGGGTCGATGAACTACGCGAAATATTCAGAGAGCAGAGAGGAGTTCGTCTTCGATATGGTGTTCGAGAACTCCTTCAATGAGATTCGCCAGTTCGTGACCGCGATGGAAGATTCAGGAGTCAGGCCCGAATTGGAGTGTTTCGACACCGGCCACATCGGCAACATTCGACCGCTGTTGAAGAAAGGAGAACTCTCTCATCCACTCCAGTTCAGCCTCATCATGGGTGTTTTGGGCGGGATTCCGGCAACCATCGAGAATCTGGCTCATCAAGTTCGACAACTTCCTGACGACGCAAACTGGCAGGTCATTGGCATCAGTAGAGACCAGTGGCCGCTCGCCGCTGGCGCGCTCTCGATGGGTGGCAACGTCCGCGTCGGATTAGAAGACAACTTCTACCTCCCGGATGGCGAGATGTCCACCAATCCCGAACTCGTCGGGAAAGCCGCCGAACTGACTCGAACTGTGGGCCGTGAACCCGCAACGCCCGACGAGGCGCGCGACATCATGGAGTTAGCGTAAATGGCCGGACTCGGTGAGACACCGCCGGCCAGTGAGGTGTTCGCAGATGACCTATTTGCTGGAGAAGTCGCGCTCGTGACTGGCGGCGGCACGGGAATCGGAAAGGCACTCGCCCTCGCCTTTGCTGAGTGTGGTGCAGATGTCGCCATCGCCAGCCGCGAGATGAATCACTTGGAACCCGTAGTCGAGGAAATCAAGA
>DASSKS010000490.1:0-3779 GCA_035690245.1 Halococcus sp.
TGAGGTCTGAAAAGGCGGTTTCCATGACGGTTTCGAGTTCGTCGTTGACGCGCTCTTTGGACCAGTAAAATCGCTGGCGGTTTTGCACCCATTCGAAATACGAGACGACGACGCCGCCGGCACTGGCGAGGACATCCGGGAGCACGTACACGTCGCGCTCTGCGAGGATGTCGTCGGCCGCCGGAGTGAGGGGACCGTTCGCGGCTTCTGCGATGACATCTGCCGCTATGTCTGGGGCGAGGTCGGCGTCGATTGCGTTTTCGAGCGCCGCCGGAATCAGGAGATCGACATCGAGCGTCAGGAGTTCGTCGTCGGAGAATTCGTCCGCATCGCCGTAGCCGACGACGCTTCCGGTTTCGTTTTTGTAGTCCTTCACCGCCACTGCGTCGAGACCGTCCGCGTCGTGAATGGCACCGCTCGAATCGGAGACCGCGACCACGCTTGCGCCGCGCTCGTCGAGTAAGCGCGCGGCGATCCAGCCAGCATTACCGTAGCCCTGCACGGCGACCGTCGCGCCCTCCATGTCCTTATCGAGGTATTCGAACGCCTCGCGTGCGGTGAGCATCACCGCCCTGCCTGTGGCCTCGACGCGGCCCTCGCTGCCGCCCGATTCGAGGGCCTTGCCCGTGACGACGCCGGGGGCAGTCGTGTTTTCGAGCGTCTCGTAGGTGGTCTTTATCCAGTTCATCTCGCGCGGACCGGTGTTGACATCGGGTGCAGGAATGTCTCTGTCCTCGCCAATAACTGGCCGGAGTTCGGTCGCAAACGCGCGGGTGATGGCTTCGAGGTCGGTGTCTGAGTACTCTTTGGGGTCGATGACGATTCCACCTTTGCCCCCGCCGTAGGGGATATCGACGACCGCGCATTTGTACGCCATCCAGCCGGAGAGCGCCTTCACCTCGTCGCGCGAAACGTTTGGATGATATCGAATGCCGCCCTTGTACGGGCCGCGGTCGTCATTGAACTGCGAGCGAAAGGCTTTGAAACTCCCGAGCGACCCGTCGTCGAGTTCGACTGACAAATTGGTTTCGAGCACGCGCTCTGGATGTTTGAGTCGGCGGAGTACGTCCGCAGAGATGTCGAGATACGCCGCCGCATCGTCGAGTTGGGTCTGGAGACTCTCGAATGGATTTACGTCCTCGGACATGGTTGATACTCGCCGACGCGCTTGTTAAGCGTATCGAGGCACACAAATACTACGAGAAAAGAAACAGTACTGTCACGACAGGCCTCGCGGAGAGCGCTCAGTCGTCGCTCGGTTCGCCGCCGGCGACTGTACTGGTTTGTTCCCGGCGTGTTTCCCGGACGTTCGAGAGGCCGATGTAGGCAAGCCCCAGCCCGAGCGCCACAAGCACCAGCGCGAGGACGATTTGCAACACGACCGACGCCTGTGAGACGATACCGTTCTCTGCCATCCACGCCGGGTCGAGCAGTTTTCCGGCGAGATTCTGGAAGAACGCGAGATACAACAGCCCGATGACGGTGACCACAGTCATAATCACCATCGGTACGCCGGTAGAGATGAGCTGTTTACTCTCGTCCCAGTTGACGAGCCACACCGTCGCGGTCAACAGCGCAAGCGCCGCGAGCAACTGGTTTGCCCCACCAAAGAGCGGCCAGAGACTCTCCCAACTCCCGCTTGCGACCAGCACGTAGCTGACGACGACGATAACGCCAGTCGAGACGTAGCGATTCGCCGCCGTCTTCTGGACGGTCGTTTCGGGCGTGTCGATTATCTCTTCGAGCATATACCGCCCGAGGCGCGCGGCGGTGTCGGTACTCGTGAGCAAGAAACTCACCAACACGAGCGCCATGAACGGTGCGCCGAAACTCGCCGGAATGCCGAAGCTCGTGAGGATGATGCCGCCGCCTTCGGCGAAGTTCGGCAGCGCACGCCCAAGACCAGTACCTTGGGTGACGCCCACGATAGCGACCGTTGCGAGCGCGACGGTCGCAAGTAGGCCCTCACCGAGCATTCCACCGTAGCCGATGTCACGCGCGTCGGTCTCGTTGTTGAGCTGTTTTGCGGTCGTCCCCGAGGAGACGAGCGAGTGAAAGCCGCTAATCGTCCCGCACGCGATGGTGAGGAACAAGAGCGGGAACAGCGGTAATCCATACGACCCGCCCCAAAAGCCCCGGAAGACCGGCAGGGTGATGTCGAGCGGCTCGCTCGACGTGGCGAAGATGGTCCCGACGATGACCGCGAGCAGCGCGCCGCCGACGCCCGCATAGAGTAAAAATGAAGAGAGGAAATCGCGCGGCTGGAGCAACACCCACACCGGAAGCACGCTTGCGATGAACGCATAGACGAGGATGATCGGAACCCACGCATTCACGCTCAGGCTGATGGGATAGGCGAGACCGACGAAGATGCTTGCGAACACGCCGACGACGAACACGGCCGTCCCCGGAACGAACGGAAGGTTGAACTGATAGAGGTACACCCCGAACAGGAGCGCGAGACCGATATATAGCAGGCTCGCGGTTGCGGCGCTCGGGTAGGCCTCGAAGACGACGGCGATGACGTAGGCAAACACCGCCACGACGAGGATGATGGTGAGAAACGCAAACCACAACAGCATATCCTTGCCGCGCTCGCCGACGTACTCGCCCATGATGTATCCGATGGATTTGCCCTCGTGGCGCAGGCTGCTCGAAAGCGAGACGAAGTCATGGACTGCGCCCATCAGGGGGTTGCCAATGGCGATCCAGATGATTGCGGGGAGCCAGCCCCAGACCACGCCCGCCGTGATGGGACCGACGATGGGCGCACCGCCGGCAATCGAGGAGTAGTGATGGCCCAACAAAACGGGTTTTTTCGCCGGGACGTACTCCTGTCCGTCGTCGTATTTGTGGGCGGGGGTTTCTGCTTCCTCGTCGAGTTCGACGAACTGTGCTAAATAGCGCGAGTACCCGATGTATCCCACGCTGAACGTGATGAGTGTCAGAATTACCAACCAAATTACTTGCATGATGGACGCTCACAGTATTCAAAGGAAAATAGGGACTTAAACCTTGTCCTAGCTCTCGGTACCCATTATACCGAAGAAAACGTCAGACGCGGCCCGCTTTTCGGACCTCGATATCGAGTTCTGCGGCGACTTCCCCGAGCAACTCACCCTTTACTTCCTCGACGTGTGTTTCGATGGTTGCGACCACCGGTTGTGAGAAATCCTCGCGCACGGTTCGAACGCGCTCGCGCTCGGTCGCACACCGCTCTCTGAGATAGCGCGCGCCGCGGCCCTGTTCGTCATCGTCTGGTTCTGGCGTCAGGCGGTTGATGACGAGACCTCCCACGGAGAGACCGTACTCATTCAAATCGGAAAGCGCTCTCTCGGTCTCTCGAATCGATAGTTCGTCGGGATTGAGCACCAAAAAGAAGGTCGCCTCCTCGCGGAGGACACGCCCGGCGAATGCGAACATTTCGCGGCGCTCTTCGAGGCGGGCGATTATCGGGTCGTCCGTAGCCTGCCGGCGGGCCTCGCGGTCGCCGATGGCCGCGCGCTCGTAGAGGTCGATGCTTTGGGCGCGCTTTTCGATGAGGCGCTCTATCCAGTCTTCGAGAAATTCGGGCAACGAGAGCAACCTGAGCGCGCCACCCGTGGGGGCGGTGTCGAACACCACGCGGTCGTAGTTCTCCGAGTTGCGCATCACCTCGATGAAGCGGTCGAACAGCGCGGCCTCGTAGGCTCCTGGTGTTCGATGGGCGAGTTCGATTTGCTTGTCGATTTCGTTGACCATCGCCGGACTCACTTGGTCGGCGAGTGCGCGTTTGGTCT
>DASSKS010000491.1:0-4051 GCA_035690245.1 Halococcus sp.
GGGGCGTGAGTTGCTCGACATTCTTCTGTTTCACCTCTCTCCTCCCTTCCGGAATGGCCTCATGGATCATCTCGAAATCGATTTCCTCAGCATCGGCTTGTTCAGCCTCCCGTGCGGCACTCCGAAGGATGCTGATCGCTATTCGCGCGTCGCCTGCGGCGGCGTCGGCGATACACGCCAACTGCTCGCGGGTAAGCGCCCCCTCAGCGAGTCCCCACCGCACGCGGTCTTCGAGAATCGAGACCAACTCGTCGAGGTCGTATTTCTCGAAGCGGATGCGCGTCGCGCCGTGCAGCCGAGAGACGAGGCGGTCGTCAAGGCGAGTGAACAGTTCTTCTTCCCGATTGGCGATGAGTACCATCGAAATCCCGCGCGTTCGATAGAGGTCGTAGAGGACGTCTTCATCGTGCAACTGGTCGACTTCATCGAGGATCACCACGAACGGCGGACCGTCGTACTCTGCAAGGTGTTCAAGCAGCGTGTCGGTCGGGGTGGACTGGCGATGCACCTCGTAGGTCGCACCGGTGGCTTCGAGTATTCGATAGAGCGCGCGAAACCGGGTGTAGTCCCGCCAGCAGTTGACGTACTGGTGATTCAGATCGATCACCGCCTCGCGGAGTCTATCGAGCGCGAAGCGCGCGAGACAGGTCTTCCCTGCGCCCGAAGGACCAAATAGAAACGCGGTTTCGGCGGACTGCCCGCGCGTCACGGGATCGAGCGCGCGGGTGAGTGCGTTCATCTCCTGATCACGATGCCCGACCTCCTTGGGGATGAACTCGTCTTGGAGCACGCGGGCATCCTGAATCATACTCTACTCCGATGGGTCCACGTGAGACTGTATAAATCGCGGTGTCGGCTTTCCAGTTCTTCCAGAAGTGCCAGAACTTCCGGAAACTACTGGAAGCAGCGAACTGGATGAGTAGCCTCAGTCAGTGGAGTACCGAAGGTGCTGTTCGTCCCATTCGGTGTCGAGCACCGCATAGAAGTGGATGTCAACGAACTCGCCATCGATGAATTCCGCCTCCGAGAACGTCGCCTCATGGCGGAAGCCAAGCTTCTGCCAGATACGGTGTGACCCCTCGTTGCCCTCGAAGACGCGGGCAACGACCCGGTGAATGCGGCGCTCGTGGATAGCGTAGTTGGTAATGAGGTGGCTTGCTTCGGTCCCGTATCCCTCACCCCAGTAGTCTTCGGCGAGGAAAATCCCGATCTCGGCGTTCACGTTGCGTGGGTCGGCCGTGTGAAGACCGATGCTTCCCACGGCTTCGTCATCAACCGTGATGAGTAGGTTCACACTCTCGTCGTCTGAACACGATTCCTCGTACCACTCCTGTTCCTGTTCACCGTTGATCGGGCCATGGTTGCCGAGGAATCGACGAACGGTTGGGTCGTTGAGGGTCGTCTGGAGAAAGTCGAGGTCCTCCTCTTCGACAGTTCGAAGGTCGACGCGGTCGCCTTCGAGAAAGATAGGTCCCGGCATACTCATTCAGAAGCGAGTCGGGAGAACAAAACCTTGTCTGCACGAGCCTTTCGCTTACCTCTCCATCTGGGAAACTCACCAAAGACAGAGATTCATCGGTCGTTCGCGCTCACTATGCATTTCCTCAGATACCTCTGACTAACATGGAGTATGTACGTGAATTAGGCCGGTCCAAATTCACATACCGGGGAAAGAACTAAATCCGAGGAGGACGAAATAGTAAGTGAAGAGTAATACTACGGACCCCGACAGATTTTTATCATAGCAGTCAGTATGCCGAGAAGCCGCCGGAGAGCCACGGTGGCGTCAGTTCAAGTATAGAGCATCGGGGCAGTAAGTAGCGGCTGCTATGAACATGACAGGACACCTATCCAACATCGCGGACAGTAAAGAAGGCAATGAGCGGACAGTGACGGATCCAAAAGCGATAGCCGAACGGCAGGAAGTAGCATTCGAGCGGCGGACCTACGAACACGACAATGTAGAGCACTGTGAAGCTGAGGCCGTAGGGCGGGCTATCGTCGGAGTATCGGATACTAACGGACAGGTACTGGTCGCTGTTCACTCTCAGGAGGAGTATGCAATCCTGCCGAACGATACGGTCGAACCGGGGGACGACTGGGCGGCAGTCGGCCGCGAATGGATTGAAAGCATGGCCAGCGTCGAGGTGACCTTAGACGACATACGGCTCGTCCGCGAGGTCGAACATCTTGTGGAAGGAGAGCCGCGTTCCCGGACCCACCACGTCATCTTCGGCGGAACGCTCGCTAATCCCGACGCGACCCTCAGCAAACTGTGTGACGACAATCCGTGGGAACTCCGATGGATCGACGCGGTTCCAGACTGGCTTCCCGAGGACCCCCAAGGTGTCCATGGCGATATCGAACTGTTCGTCGGGAAGGACGCATGAGTGGCGGAGTCACCGAAGGGACCATCGACTGGGATGCGTACTGGGCTGATGCTGACGATGAGAAGCGATCCGAAGCAAGCCCGAGCAACCACCATGCGGCGAACGTGCTTCCCGAATTCGTTGAACGGTTCGACGCTTCCGAAGGAGTCGCGGACGTGGGCTGTGGGACCGGAGCGACGACGTTTACAGCGAGCGAACATCTCTCGGAGATGGTAATCGGCTATGACACGGCCGCATCGGTTGTCAAACAAAACCGTGAACGTGCCGAGCGAGAAGGTATCGGTAACATCCGATTCGAGGAGGCAACGCTCCCAGCGTTCGATCCCGACCGGGAGTTCGGCGTCGTGTTCTCGTACTTTACGCTTCAGTACGTTCGTGACGTGGAACGGGCACTTTCGAACCTCTACGCGGCGGTCGCACCGGGTGGCGCACTCGTCTTCAACTATATGAATCGTGCCGCCCGCGACTTCTGTCTCGTCGCGGCCGACGACCCGCATGCCCACGCTGACCGACCGTTCGTGTTCAATCCCGACCAGTATACAACACGGTTCGCCGCACTCATAGACGGTGACAGCGTTCTCTCCCGCGAACGAATCTACGAGACGCTCGGCGTGTGGCCGCGAAGCGCGTTCACAGTTGCTGATCGACCAGACGTACGATGGGCGTGGCACCACGCTCCGCTCGTGTATATACCAAAGTAAACCGGGAGCGAGTCGCCCTCAATTACGCTTTTTGTACGATGACCAAGGATGCAAATCGGACCCGATAGAAGGATTCCCGGACGGCTGTGGATGGGCACGTTGACACTGAAAACCAACTGCCTCGCTATTTCAGCAGCGAACCGTCAATTTTGACAAGGTTGGGATATGTGAGTGGTCAGGACTGGTTTCTCCCGCGCGAACTCATTACTTCCGAGAGATCAAGCAAACCGATTGAGCCACTATTCGATAGTTATGAGAACGCGGATGTCGGTGTCAGCGTGGCGCTCGCGCTCGGTACGCGCACCCTGATTGCGGAGGAACGCTTCGACCCGGTCGGCGAGGTCGGCCGCCTGTTCTCGGTCGATGTGGACGATCAGGGTCGAGCGGTCTCGGTCGCTGTTGTCGATGACAAGCGAGAGTTCGTTGAAGCCATCCGGGTCTCGGTACGCATCGAACTCCTCGGCAACGTTCTCAGCGAGAACATTGAGAGTTCGATCAGGAGGGGAACCGTTCACGATTCAACCGAAGATTGATTTCGGCACGGTATTGCAGCTATCGGTTGACCCCGAATGTGTGAACGACAACTGTGCTCTTGGTGCCGCCTGATCAACAGTATTGACGAAGTGATCCATAATACGTCTGTCCGGCTCCGTGGCGTTAGTCCCTTCTCCCCTTGAGATACATCCCAGCTACTACGTGGGGTGGCTCTTCTTGTTCTTCGGCCCACTGTTGGCGTTCTTCGTATCGTTCTTGGAGATTATACCGCGAGATGATTTCTACGACCGCTTCTGTTAGTTCGTTGCCCGTGACATCCTCATCACGGAGATTGCCGAATTCACTGATGATCTGGTCTGCTGAAACCGTCTCAACAATGTCTTGGTACTGGGCGAGTGTCCGCTGCTGCTCAGGGTTCTCGACGGATTCTGCAATCTCTCCGAGTCCCTCAACGACATACTCTCG
>DASSKS010000492.1:0-4204 GCA_035690245.1 Halococcus sp.
GTTAAGCCAGTGCTCGTCGTCGCGGCCACGGACGATGGAACGCTAAACGACGCCGTGGCACAGATGGCACACGAGCGGGGCGTGTTCTTGAACCGAGCGGACCAAAGCGACGTGAGCGACACAGACCAGAGGGGATTCCGAGACGTGGTGGTGCCAGCGACTGTCCGCGACGGCCCTGTACTGCTGGCGGTCGCTACTGGTGGAGCGAGTCCCGCACTCAGTCGGTACCTGCGCGAGCGATTCGAGGAGGAATTCCCTAATGTGGGCGCAATGGCAGAGCTTTCGGGCACACTGCGCGCACAACTCCGAGATGACGTTTCACCGACAACGCGCCGAGCGGCCATTCGGGCTGTGGTCCGGTCTGAGCAGGTTTGGAAGGCTTTAGGTGACTCAAGACGCAACGCTGAGAAAGAGGCGAAATCAGTGATCTGCGATGTGCTTTCGGCGGGTGGTGAAAGATGACTGTCGCAACGGGCGTCATTTCGGGCGTGAGCGTCGCCCACCAGCGCGCGAGCGTCGAACATATCGAGGCGGCCTGTGTCGGCAACGAACAGGCGACCGTCGAGGCGTTGCTCACTCACGAAGGGGTCAAAGAGGCGTTTTGCCTCCAGACCTGCAATCGATTCGAGGTCTACGTTGTCACCGACGACCCGGCGTGCGGGCGCGCGGTCGTTTCGTCGGTCGTCACCGACCTCCCCGACGAAGTGTCCAGAGAACTCGACCACGAAGGGAGCCTGCGCCACCTCATGCGCGTCGCCTGCGGTCTCGAATCGCTCGTGCTCGGCGAGGACCAGATTCTCGGCCAGATGGGGGACGCCTACGCGAGCGCGCGCGCCGTTGATGCCATCGGACCGATTTTCGAGGAGGGAATCCAGAAGGCGATTCACGTCGGCGAGCGCGCACGCACCGAGACGGCAATCGACGAGGGCGTCGTCTCACTGGGGAGTGCTGCCGCGGTGCTCGCCACGGAGGAACAAGACCTCGCGGACGCCACCGGACTGGTCGTCGGCGCGGGCGAGATGGGCACGCTCGCCGCAACGGCGCTTGCGCGCTCAATGGGCCGGCTGTTGGTCGTCAATCGTACCGAGGCGACCGCGGCCCACGTCGCAGCACAGGTCGATGCCGACGCCACCCCGCTCGGGTTGGATGCACTCCCCGAAGCGCTTTCGGTGGCGGATGTCGTCGTTTCGGCAACCGGCAGTCAAAACCCTGTTTTCGAACGCGCCTCGCTCGAAGCCGCCGGCGAGACGCTCCTCATCGACATCGCCCAGCCACGCGACGCCCCGCCCGACGCCGCAGCCTTAGAGAACATCACGTTGTATGACTTGGACGCGCTCGAATCCGTGACCCAAAAGACGCGCGAGTGCCGCCGGGAAGCCGCCACAGCGGTCGAGACGATGATAGACACCGAGTTCGAGCACCTGCTGGCTCGCTACAAGCGAAAGCGCGCAGACGAGGTAATCGCGTCGATGTACGAGAACGCAGACCGATTGAAAGAGCGCGAACTCTCGCGGGCGCTCTCGAAACTCGATTCTGAAGGACTGACCGACGAACAGCGCGCCATTGTCGAGTCGCTCGCAGATACGCTCGTGAGCCAACTCCTCGCCCCACCCACAAAGAGCCTGCGCGACGCCGCAGAAGCCGACGACTGGACCACGATCAACAGTGCTCTCAGGCTTTTCGACCCCACGTTCGACGCACCCGAACCGGTCGAAACCCCAGTAAAAGAGGTTTCACCAGAAACCCAGCGCGCGCTCGCGTCTGCCGTCCGTGAACACTTAGATGACTAAGCCACCACTGTTTTAGATGACGGCACCAGTCCGACGAATCAGCGCACATCCGGCGAATCGGCGATAACGCCTCGCCGGGAGAGTCCAATCGAGGATAGCTTTTTGCCCACGGTCGGCGATGGCTTCGTATGCACGCAGTTCGCTTTCACGAGTATGGCGGTCCCGACGTATTGGAAATCGATGAAATTGACACACCGGAACCAGCGAGCGGCGAAGTCCTCGTGGAGGTCCGTGCCGCCGGAGTAAACCCTGTAGACACGTACTTCCGCGAAGGCTCCTACGAACCGTTCGAACTGCCGATGATTCCGGGTGGTGACTTCGCGGGAAGCGTCGCCGGGGTCGGCGAGGGAGTCGAGGAGTTCACAGAGGGCGACCGCGTCTATGGGACGGCTCTCGGCCAGAATCATCAGGGAAGTTACGCCGAGTACGCGACCGTTCCGACGGACCGACTCGTCCACCTGCCCGAAGACGTGGACATGACCGCTGCTGGTGGGGCGGGCGTCGTCGCCGTCACGGCGTGGCGCGCACTCGTAGACCACGCGAGCCTCGAACCCGGTGAGACTTGTTTGATTCACGGCGGTTCCGGGGGAGTGGGTCACGCCGCGGTCCAAATCGCCGCCGCAACCGGCGCACACGTCATCACGACCGCCGCACCCGACTACAACGACCGCCTCCACGAACTCGGGGCCGACGTTGTGCTCGATTATTCGCGCGACGACCTCGCCGATGCCGTCCGCGAGGAAGGTATAGCCAATACTGGAACCGCCGACGAAGGCGTCGATGTGATTCTCGACCACCGCCTCGATGACTACCTCCAGTTCGATGCCGAGGTGGCCGCAACCGGCGCGCGGGTGGTGGGAATCGGCGAACACAGTCCTGGGGTAGGCTTCGAAAACGACGGCGTTGCCCGGAGCAAGGACGTAAATTACCAATTTATGAGTATGTTCAACACGCCGGATTTCCGCGTGCCGCTGCGTCGGTTAGCCTATCTGATGGAACAGGGGGAGTTGACCATCGACGTGGAGCGCGAGTATGGGCTGGATGAGGCAGGCGAGGCCCAGCGCGCCGTGTTGGAGGATAGCTTTTTGGGGAAAATCGTATTGGTTCCCGAAAGATAAACGAAATGGAGTCGGACGACCCGCGCGCTCGAATCGACCCCGAGCGCTACTACGACGAGTACGGCCACGACGAGTGGGACCGCCTCGAACGCACAAAATCCACGTTCGAGTTTCAGAATACGATTGACTACCTAGAGAGCTACCTTCCGGCGGAGGGTCACGTACTCGACGCGGGCGGGGCGGCGGGCCGGTATGCGGTCTGGCTCGCCGAACGCGGCTATCGCGTCACGTTGGCGGACATCAGCGGGATGCAACGCGAACTCGCGCGTGAGAAAGCCCGCGAACGGGATTTCGACGGCAGCATCGAGGTCCTCGGCGGCGACATCCGCGACCTCCCATTTGTCGAATCGACGTTCGACGCGACCCTGTGTCTCGGCGGGCCGTTGAGTCACGTCATCGACGACACAGAACGCAACGGCGCGATGCGAGAGCTACGACGGGTCACGAATCCGGGTTCTCCTGTGTTCGTTTCGGTGATGGGATTCATCGCGGTCGTCCAAAACCTCATCAAGGTCGCGCCCGAGTTCCCGCAGGGTGTCGCCCAACTCCCGGACCTCGTTGAGACGGGCACGTACTCGCCGGAACTACTCGACAGGCATGGAATCGAGGACCCCTCGTTCGTGGAGTGTCACTTCTTTCGTGCCGACGAACTGGAGGCCGCGCTCGAACGAAACGGATTGAAAGTCGAGTGTATTGCTGGCTTGGAAGGCCCGGCGTCGAACTTCGATGCCGAAATCGATGCAGCCGACGGCGACCAACAGGAACGAATCGAAGGAGTGGTTCGGAAACTCCGTGAGGACCGGACCATCGCGGACATCTCGAATCACATTCTCGCCGTTTCTCGTGTCCGCTGAACGGGCGATTACCTTTATCGGCCTGCGATTCGATGAATGAGCCATGCCAACCGACTTCGATTTCAGTGAGCAGGTCGTCCTCGTCACCGGCGCGAGCGGCGCACTCGGCAGCGGTATCTGTGAAGCATTCCAGAACGCGGGCGCGACCGTCTGTGCGACCGACCTCGTTGCGCCCGACGACGATGACTCGCTGCTCGACGCCAGCGTGGATTTCTACGAGGCCGACTTCACAAACGAAAGCGATGTCGAGCGCATCGTGAGCGAAGTGGTCGAAACTCACGGACGACTCGATGCGCTGTGTAACATCGCGGGCGCGTGGCGCGGCGGCCAGCCAATCGAGGAAACCAGTAGCGACGAATTCGGGTTCGTTTTCGATGTGAACTTAAAAACCACCTTCCTCGGCTCGAAACACGCGATTCCCCACCTCCGCGACTCGGGCGGC
>DASSKS010000493.1:0-4129 GCA_035690245.1 Halococcus sp.
GACCGATGACATCTCGGCCCACACGCCCTCCCACGAGCGTCGAGTGCGCGCCGCCGAGTTTCTCGCGGGGTGGCGTCTCGACCACCGCCAACGGCGACTCGCTTGCACGCGAGAGCACCGTTTCGACTGGTTCCTCGCCCGGATTCACGATGCGACGAAGGTCGTAATGCAGTTGTGCGCGCAGGATTTGAAGCACCTCGCGCTCGCCGGTTGCATACACCTCCTCGGGTCGTTTGCGGTGTATCTCGTCGGTGATTCGTCCGGCGAAATTCCGGCGTTCGCGCGTTCGATTCTCGCCCTCCTCCAGTACTGTCGTGACTGTCCACGTTCCGACGCGCTCGCCATCATGAAGGTTCGTCACGGTCGCGCGCTCGCGGCCCACCTCACAGACTACGGTATCGGCGTTTGCGCTTCGACAGACCAGACAGAAATCGCCGGCCCGTTCGAGACGCGAGCCACACCGGCGACAGTCCATACACTGATTCGGGTGTGATAGCGGATAAGCCGGTCGTTTCATCCCAATTCGATGGGATTGGCCTTCAGATACTCCCGGAGCAAAACGGTCGCATACGAGCCTTTCGGCAGGCGAAAATCGAAGGTGAGCGGGTCGCGTCCGACAGTCAGCTCTGTGCGAAGGAGAATCGCACGCCGAGTCCCCGTCGAATGAAATTCTCCGGGGAGGTCGAAATCCGCGGGGTTGATTCCTTCCTCGTCCAACACCCTGCGCTCGATGTCGCCGGGTTCGCCCTCCCCAAATTCCGTCTCGGTACCCACGAGCGGCGCGGTGACGAACGCTCGCCCGCGCGCTATATGACGATTTACGGTTTCGACGCGCCCATCGGTAACGCGCTGGCTCCTGTCAGTGTCGGGCAAGGCGAGTCCGTCTGGACTCTCCTCGTCTGCGAAACAGACCACATCGCCCGCGACTGCCCGGTCGAACGGCAACCCCCGTTCGAGACGCACAGAGAGGATTTGGTTGAATAGATGTGACTGCGCGGCGTTGACGAACAGCCGTTGGAGATTCGTCGGGACGGCTTCGAGCGCTTCGCGGTAGTCGTCTTCACTTTCGGCTCCGTTTTCGACCAGTCGGTGAAGCATCGAGCGCTCGAATCCAAGTCTGTTCGGGTACTGTTCCAACACTGCCGCCCAGTCCGCCGTTCCCGTGCGCATCTCGCGCTCTGCGAACGCGCGCGCCTCGCGGGTTTTTTGTGGTTCTGATTCATGTGGGCTGCCAACGTAGGCCAGTACCGCGTTTTTCCAGTTTCCACGGACGATTTCGAGACCTACCTCGTGGGTCACCGGTCGAAACGACCCGAATCGCTGTTGGCCGAAATAGTTCGGCACGCCCACGGTTTCGTCATCCGCATCTCCAGCAAATCTCCCGAGTTCGTCGGTGATTTCGGGGACGGTTTCCGCCTCCACGTCGCGGACGACTATCGAGAAGGCGTTCCCTACGAGGTCGCCAAACCAGAGCGCACGACCGGCCCGACCCACGAGTTCGATGTCAGCTCTGTCGAGGTCCACCCGACGAAGTGCGTCGCTGTCGCCGTTTTTCACCGAAAACAACTGGGTGCTCACGGCGCGTTTGTCCTTCGTTCCGGCCCACGAGATGCGCTCGCGGCTGATTTCCAACCTGTCCGAGAGCGCACGGGCGAAATCGTTGGTATCCCAATTTTCGAGGGTTGCTCGAAACACGAGGTGGGGATACGCCGTGGGGTCCGCATCCAACGGCTCGAATCCTTCGTTTTCGAGTTCGCGCACGCGAAAATCCTCGGGACGGGCGCGGAGGCGGCCACCGATGCCATCTGCGTCGCTGACGTAGTAGTCCATGCCAACTGCTCGTTCGGTGGGGTGGGCCTCGCGCATCGACTCACCGTCTGTGGGTCGGTCTCACGCTCACAGCACCGCCGCGGCGTCATCCAATACATCGGTATCCACGAACGCAACGACGTGGTCCCCGACCTGAATGACGGTCCCCCCGCGCGGCGTGGTGAGTGACCCGCTGCGAACGATTGCGCCGATGACGAACTCATCAGGCAAATCGTGTTTCACGTCGTCGATGGATTCGCCAGCGAGGACGCTCTCGCGTTCGACCGTTATTTCGAGCACTTCGGCGCTGTCGTGTTCGAGTATCGTGGCTTCGTCGGTGTACTCGCGGGTCGCACGGCTGATTTCCCTCGCAACCACCGTGTGGGGTTGGACCGTCACATCGACGCCAGCGGCCTCGAATAGGTCCGTGTATTCTGCGACATCCACGACGGCGGCGGTGTAGGCGCTCCCCATCTCGCTTGCGAGCAACGACACGAGGTAGTTCGTCTCGTCGTCGAGCGTGCTGATGACCAGTTCGGCCTCGCCGATGTCCTCGGAAACGAGAAACTCATACGAGGTCGCATCGCCCTCGATAACGGTGGTTCCATCCAACTGCTCTGTGAGTTCTGCTGCACGGTCTGGGTCGTGTTCGATGAGTCGGGGTGCGTAGTCCTGCGCTTCGAGTATTTGTGCGGTTCGTCGTCCGACTTCGCCGCCGCCGATGACGACGACATCGTGTGCTGGTTCGAGCGCGCCTTCCGGCGAGAGCCGCCCTGCAAACCGCCTGACGCTCGACGGACTGCCGATGACCACTACCCGGTCTTCGGGTTCGAAGACCGTCTCGTCGCCCGGAATCCGTACCTCGCCGTCGCGCATGAGACCGGCGAACGTCAGTGAGGGATAGTTACCTGATTCACCAATCGTTTGGCCGGCAAGCGAACTCTCGGCGTCGATTTCGAACTCCGCCATATCTACCTGCCCATCCACGTATGATTCGTGGGTCAACGCTCCCGGCAGCGTCACCGTGCGAATGATTTTCTCCGCGGTCAGGCGGTCAACCGAGAGCAGGAGGTCGATGCCGAAGGCGTCATCGAACGCCTGCCACGTTGCTACGAGGTCTGCTGACTTCGCGCGCGCGATGGTGGTCGCGTCGGTGACGTTGTTGACCGCGCCACAGACCATGACGTTGACCGCGTCGTTATCTGTACTCGCAATGACGACATCGGCCTCGTGGATGCCGGCGTCTTCGAGCGTCCCGAGCGAGCGTCCGTCGCCCTCGACCGCGGTGACGCCGAACGACGATTCCAACTGTTGCACTCGATTCGGGTCCACATCGACCACCGCGAGGTCGTGTGTGTCCGTGAGGTCTGCTGCGATGTGCGTTCCAACGTCGCCCGCGCCGACGACGACTACCCGCATACGAACCGATTCCTCCTCATGCCGGACGTTCTGACGTGTATCATTATGTGTGTTGTGCTCCGCCAATAGCGATACTGTCGGGTAGTAATCCGTTCGGTTTCAGTTGCGGTGGCGCGCGCTCGCGCTCGTGTGCGAACGAAGTGAGCACCGAGCGCGAATCGGCGTGTGAGGTCTGCGCGAGCGCAGCGAGTGCAGGCTTGTCAGAGCTTTGTTCTGACAGTGGATGAGCGACGCGAGCAACGCGAGCGGAGCGAATCGGCTGGGGAGGCGTGTGGCGCGGTGCGGTTATTTGTTGTCTGCGATTGTGTTAGACGGTCTGTTCCTCCCGGCTAATCATCCGTCTGGAAATAGCAAATCCCAATGGCATACAATTTTCTGGTAGTATATTGAGCGAGCTAAAACACACAATTGCCAGTCGAGTTCAGTATAACGAGAGGTCGCCCGTCACCCTATCCACCACACGCTCTGCACCCGGCCCGACCGCAAGCGCCGTCACCGTACCGGGTTCGACCTGTGTGTGGCCCGCATCGCGGACGATAGCGTGAGGGAGTCCTTCGCGCTCTGCGCGGTCTGCGAGTTCGAATAATTCCCGTTCGCCGGTTCCTTTGAGGACGACTTTCTTCTGACCCCCACCTTTCCATTGCTTTCGAGTCCGCGCGTCGGTGTCCTCGTAGGCCGACAGCGAGGCGTGGGCGACCTGTGCGGCGAGTTTGCCTCGGCCCATTCCCAAATCCGTGCGCGCGACGATGGCCTGTTTCATACCCGAGTGCGGGCCGGTGTGGATATATGGCTGGCTACTCGGTGTGACGAATCGAAATAGTCCTTTTACTCGCTATCCAGTCCGAACTCATCGGCGAGTTGTTCGGTCATCTCGTCCCGCGAGAGGTTTCCTTTCACGTCC
>DASSKS010000494.1:0-3610 GCA_035690245.1 Halococcus sp.
TCACCGCCCGCTACGGACGACCCATCGACTGCCTAATCGTAGGCTGTCGAGATTGGCTTCAGCATCCGTCGTGGATGAGAAATTCATGTGCCCGACTTCAGAGTGGTTTAGTATCGGCTACTGGAACAACAGACTATGCACACAGACGAGATCGACCCCCAGGTGAAAGCGGCGGTCGAACGCCAGGACCGATTCCCGCTCCCGCACAGCCGCCGCGGTCTGAAGCTCCTCCGCCTCGTCTCCCGCGCGGCAATGTGGATTCAGAACCGGAACCCACCGAGCGTCGGGGCGACCGTCAATCGAACACTCCCCGGTCCCGCGGGCAAGCTTGACGCCCGCCTCTACCTCCCGGATGCGGACGAACCGTTCCCCACGGTCGTGTTCTTCCACGGTGGTGGGTTCGTCCTCGGGAGCATCGACACACACGACTGGCTCTGTCGCCACCTCACGCGGGAGAGCGGCTGCGCCGTTCTATCGGTCGATTATCGGCTCGCCCCCGAACACCCCTTCCCTGCGGCGGTCGAGGACGCCTACGCCGCCGTCGAGTGGGCGGCCACACATCCCGATGCAGTCAACGGAACCGGGAAAATCGCGGTCGCGGGCGACTCCGCCGGTGGGACCCTCGCTGCCGTCGCCGCGCTCATGGCCGCCGAGCGCGATGGTCCCGAAATTGCCTATCAGGCGCTTTGCTATCCGGGCGTCGGCATCGAAGCGGACCAGCCGTCCGTCACGGAGCACGCCGGCATCGTCCTCGACGCGGACGACCTTGCGTGGTTCCGAGAGTGCTACTACGAGAGCGAGATTCACGAGCGCAACCCCTACGCCGACCCGACGAACGCCGGTGACGTCTCCGGCGTCGCGCCCGCGACCGTCGTCACTGCTGGGTTCGACCCCCTCCGCGACGGCGGGAAGGCCTACGCCGAACAGCTCGTCCACGACGGCGTTCCCACACGCTATGAGAACTACGACGACATGGTCCACGGCTTCATGACGCTCCGCAACATCGACCGCGCCCGTGACGCCATCGCGGATGTTGCCGATGACCTCGCGGACGCGCTCGCCGCCGACTAACTCAACACTACTATCACAGCTCTGTATAGGAGATGAACGCGGTATCGTCAGGGTCGCAATTGAGTGGCGGGGCAAGCAGTTCGTCCTCCCACACGTTCCAGCGTTCGGGATAGTCGTTTTCTCGACTGGCTGTCCGGGCGCGGCCCACAACTGTTCTCACGCTTTGCGGCTTTCGTAGATCCACATCGCAGCATAGGTACCGGACTGTTCGCCACGGAACCCTCCGAGAATTCCGGTGGTCTGGGCGTTGAAACAAGAACATCCATATGTGTACATCGTATGATGGTATATCGATATGGGAGAAGAAACCCACCAACAGCCGTTTACATACCGACCGTGAAGACCACCGTATGCACTACGTCACGACAGCCGGCGTAGAGGTTCCTGCACTCGGGTTCGGTACTGCCGGGATGGACACCGATGAACAACGCCGAGAAGCTATTTCGGCAGCGCTCGCAACCGGCTATCGCCACATCGACACCGCACAGATGTACGATAGTGAATCCGCGGTCGGGAACGCGATTCGTGACGCAGACATCGCCCGTGAGGACCTGTTCGTGACAACGAAGTTGACACGGGATAATCGCACACACGACGCGGCCATCGACTCGACGCACGACAGTCTCGACCGTCTCGACACCGACTACGTCGACCTGTTACTCATCCATTCGCCGAAACAGGACGTTTCTCACGAGGAGACACTCGACGCGATGAACGAACTCGTCGGAGAGGGCATGGTCCGTAATATCGGCGTCTCGAACTTTTCGGTCGAACAGACCCAGAACGCGATAGACCACTCGACAGCACCGATTCTCACCAATCAGGTCGAATACAACCTCGGCGAACGTCAGGACGACCTCCTTTCGTTTTGTATTGACGAAAATATCATGCTTACCGCGTACAGCCCCCTCAAAATCGGTGATCGTCTCGACAACGAGGTGCTCACAGAAATCGCCGAGACACACGAAAAGACGCCCAGACAGGTCGCCATTCGGTGGCTGCTTCAACAACCCATGGTTTCGACGATTCCGCGGTCGTCGAACCCCGACCACATCAAGCAGAACTTCGACGTATTCGATTTCGAACTCTCCGCCGAGGAGATGTCTCGCCTATTTGCGATTGAGGACGATATTGACGACGCTCTCGCGTCGAAGGTCGGTCTCTAGTCCCCCAGTCTTCGTGCCGGATTATACGTCATTCATCAGCCCTCGCGTGTCCAGTATTACCCGTGATTGACTCATTACCTCTCTCGCGGGGAGATGCATTTTAGGCTTGCAAAAGCAAATGAATCTCGCCCAGACGCTACACACCTAGCTACTATGATTACAACTGCAGGAGTTGAAGCACTGGTTATATGAGTGAAGCACTGGGGTCTCAGCTCACGGAGTACGAAATTCACGATGTACTGCGAAACGAGCGACGAACGCGGGTACTGGAACACCTCCACCAAACCCAAGAGACGGTAACGTTGCGGGAGTTAGCCGAGCAACTGGCAGTGCTCGAAACCGGTGAGACGCCGCCGCCGCGCAATATTCGAGAAAGTGTGTACAACGCCTTACACCAGACGCACCTCCCGAAGCTCGACGCCATGGGAATCGTCGAATACGAATCAGACAGAAAACTCGTTGCGCTGGACGATGGTGCCCAGCAGGTCAGCCTCTACATGGAGGTCGTGCCCGAAGACGACGTGACGTGGGCCACCTACTACTGGGTGCTGGGACTGCTTTCACTGGTGGTGATTGCGCTTTCGAGCGTGGGCGCAGTTGCCTTCGCCATGCTTTCTGCAACGGTGTGGGCAGGACTGTTCTTCGGTCTGTTTTTGCTTTCAGGACTCTATCGGGGGTGGGAGTCGAAGTAGTATCTCCATTGGATACTACCCAAACGCGCTTGCGGTCGTCATGGCAATATTCATCGAATAGGCCGAAAGCGCGAAACCGATCAGTATGAGATAGACCAACAGTATCAGTATGTTTCGTTTCACCGCGAGGGGTTTCATTCCTGGAACGTACATGAGTAGCTGATGTAGTCGTCTCGGTACCGCCTCTTTTTCAGTCATAGTGCATTCGTTGCCCACCATGGTAGTGAGTTACGTCCTGTATACGTGGCAGGTATATTAGTATGCACTCGAAGCAACGACTGCAATCACGAGTTAGCCGTTTTGAACGACTCATGTGATTCATAGTGTGGCCTCAAGACGGTACCTACCAACTACGGGCTATAAGTCACTCGAATCGCTGTTACAACTATGAAGGTCGCATACGTTCTCTCACAAAACAAGGGAGGGCTTCCACACTACGCCGCAGAACTCGCAAACGCCGTCTCCCGCCACGCCGACGTACTAGTGTTCAAACCACGGGAAACGAGCGCCGATGACGTGTTTTCGAGCGATGTCGAGACGATAGACGCCTTCGAGAACATGAACATCTCTATACCGGATATGTACAACTTTAATTTCGATATCGCAAACAACCTCAACGGGTTGTACTCCTATCGGAATCTGAAACGTATTCGGGAGTTCGACCCGGACGTGATTCACGAC
>DASSKS010000495.1:0-14333 GCA_035690245.1 Halococcus sp.
TGTTTCATCGTCGTCGCCATCGATTTGAGGACACCGATCATTACTACTTCACGGTTTCCTGATTGCTTAGTACCATTGGCTAACATATTCGGGGAAACTTCCAAGATACTGGTCAACCAACTCCTCAGTATGCATCGCGTCTATTCGTCAATCTGTGCGTTCGTCCTGCAGAATGTGGATAATCGGCGAAACCAAACCGATAATGAGAGGGCTTGGAACTGATGTCAACTGACCTCCAGTCACACGAGGTTCCATCTGAGATCAAGACGACAGAGTGGTCATTGGTCGTGGACGGCCTCGTTGAACGGCCACGACAATTGACGAAGCCCGAACTCTTGAAAATGGACCGTCGAACGGCAACTGGTGACTTCATCTGTGTCGAAGGGTGGTCAGCCCGTGATCTTTCTTGGCGTGGCGTCCCAGTCCGGGATGTTCTCGACCTCGCTATTCCTCAGTCAGACGCTTCATTCGGTCTCGTCCATGGGCGGGATTCGGGCTATTCCTGTGGATTCCATCTCACTCATCTCTGCGATTCAATGCTCGCTATCGAACTGAATGGAAATCTACTCCCGACTGAACATGGAGGCCCTGCACGCTTGATTCCAGCCAATTCTGAGAGTGATTGCTGGGAGAGCGTTAAGTGGGTATCGAGAATCGAGTTACTGGATCGACAGCCCGAAACGGCGGACGCTGCCGAACAAATTGCTCGTTCACGACTCGACTGACCATCTCGTTCTCAGGGGACGATTTGGTTGTCTTCGTCGTCGTAGACGGTGATTGCGTCGACTGGGCAGACTCGTCCCGCCATCTCTGCTTCGAACGTTTCGTCTTCTGGAACCTCGCGGGTGAAGACGTTCTCTCCCACCTCGTCGCTGTCGACGAGGACGGCCTTTCCGGCGTCTTCGTCTTTCTGGAATTTCTCCCACTCGGCGACACACTGGAACATCCCGATACAGGTGTCTCGGTCGAACTCGACGCGCATGATTCGTCCCCTCTATATCACCCGGTTCTGGAGGTAGTCGAGGTGTTTCGCGTTATAGACGATTTTAACCTCATCAGTAGCTGGCGTACCGATACACGTGAGCCGGACGTTTCGTTCTTCGATCTCCTCATCCGAGAGAATCTGTTGCATATCCATCTCAATTTCACCCTCTTTGATAATCGCCGCGCAGTTCGCACACGCTCCTGCCCGACACGAGAACGGCCAATCGTATCCTTGGGCCTCGGCAGCCTCAAGAATGTATTCGCCCTGATTGACGTCGAGTGTGCCGTAATCTTCGTCGCTTAGGCCAGCGCTCGCAGCCTGCTCGAAGAGGTCGTCATCGTTGAGGTCCCATCCTTGATCTTCCAGCACTATGTAGTTGAGATATTCTACAGTTGCCATCACTCGCTCGTTGAGGCGTCTGAATAATATTCGTTATCCCGAATATGTTCGGTTTAAGTTTCTGATGAATATCCTACTAAACAAGGCCCCAAGATCGAATTCGATGATTTCCAGAATTGCGAAATACTGGTAGTATCTGGATTTTCTGATTAGATGTTATTATAGTACTTTTCGATACTCTCGAATCATTCAGAAGTGACACTTGCATCACTCAGCAGATGTCCGAGTACGAAGAGGCACCGTAGTAACGTGAACAGGAGCCGCTCGGACGACTCGTTCGGTGACGCTACCCAGATGAACAAATCGATCAATACCGGTTCGACCATGCGTTCCCATCACGATGAGATCGATGTCATGTGCCTCAATTGCTTCGAGGATTTCCTTGTGGGGTACTCCCCGCCGGAGATGTTTCTCAACGGTTACACTATACTCAGTTCCCAGATCATTCACATAGTCTACTGCCTGTTCGGCCTCACGTTCAGCCTTCTCAACGACGAAATCAGTATCGGCAGCGACGAACCGTGTATCAATCACGTAGAGGGTGTGAACAGTCGCGCCAAACTGTTCGGCCAATTCAAGACCTGTTTTAATCGCTTTCACTGCTCCATCGCTTCCGTCCGTTGGAAGGAGTATTTTCGAGTACATAGCGTCAGTTACTTCCACGGATTGGGGACGAGATCAGCTTGAATCTTCGCGCCGACCTCGATACGGCAGTCCGAACGAGGTTCGGCCACACACAGGAGAACATACCCCTCTTTGCTGTGGTGGGGTTTTAGTGCGCGTGGCCTCTCGATGTGAACGAGTTCACCATCAAGCAAGCGGCCTGTGCAGGTCCCACAGGCACCGTAGAGACACCCGTAGGGAAGTCCCAGTTCCGCGCGCTCAGCGGCGTCGATGACGGTCTCGTCGGTTCCGACCTCAATCGTTTGCTCGACACCGTCGCGCCACTGGAGGGTTACCTTGTGAGTGGGCATCTACTGCCAGACGTCGCTCGTGCAGTCGCCACCTGGCCAGCGGATCTCGTGAGCGCGTGCTGGACCACCCGGCGCATTGCCGAAGTCGACAAGAAAGTCCTCGTCAAGTTCCATCCGTCCCTCTTCTGGGTAAACGTCAGCCTTCATCATCAGCGAACCCTGATCGCCGATATCAGGGTAGAACTGGTTGTCCCACGAAGAAAACAATGATGTGGTCCAGTACAGCCGACGGCCGTCGCGGCTGAGTTGAAGCATTTGTGGCGCACCACGAATGTCGGTTCCCTGAATCTCCTGCCGGTCGCCGAAGTTGCCGCCAGCCCAAATTCGGTCGACCAACCGTGGATTGCCGGTGTCGCTGATATCGTACATCCGGCAGTCACCGTGGAGCCAGTTCGAGAAGAACAGGTATTGGTCGTCAAGCGAAAGCAGAAGATCGGTTACGAGACCAGGAACAGGCATATCCCAGTCGGGATGCTCGCGGTCTTCGACATCGATGACTTTCTCCCAGTTCCACGTCTCATTGTCATCCTTCCAGAAGCGGAGGATATTCGAAGAGAGTGCTGCACCGACGTATCCTTCTGTTTCTTCGGGATTGTGGGGCATACGGATTTCCAATGGGATCAGTCCCTCCTCGCCGAAGGTCAGTGTGTCTTGGTACTCTTTCGTCTCCCAGTCCCAGACGTGGATACTATCGCCGTACTTGCCTTCTTCAACGTCATCGAGATCGAATCCGGGATAGTAGGTTTTCGGGGCGGCCCACTCTGTCGACAGCATCACGCCGTGGCGAGGCTGATACCAATAGTCGTACTGCATCTCTACGTCTCCGCGGTCTGTCTCCCAATGACCGTCAATTGAGAAGTCTTCCTGATCGAGTTGGAGAAATCCGCCGGGAAGTTCGCCATCAGCGTTCCCGAGCATACTGATGACGATCTTCCCCTCCGGGACACAGTGGACCGTATGCGGCGCTGAGAGATCGTACTCGAACACTTCCTCTGGTTCGATAATGCGTTCGATTTGGGGATCACGAGGGTCAGCGGCATCGAGAACATGGATGCGCGAGGAGCGTTGGCCGGGGACGATCAGGTGGTCGCGTTGTAGTCCCTCAGTATGGCATGACGATGAGCAGGTGTTCCAGCCGAAGTGGTGGAGTTCATCACCTTTATTCGGCATTTCGACCATATCGATGATCTCACAGTACGTCTCCGACTCCGGATCGATATCGACGACGCCGACGAAATCGGATGCGTCGACATCCATACCGACCCGAGGAGCCATCACGAAGGCGGTTTTTTCGCGCTCTGATTCGGTTCGCATCGCCGCAGGCGTCGGGTAGCCCGGTCCTTCGACTTCGTGGTGATCGTGGCCGTGCCGGTCCTCTGTGCTACTGAGTTTATCGGTACTCATACACGATTTCATCAGTTCTGAAAATGAATAACTGTTTGGCCCCCGACTATTTATCCCGAACGTTTATGGTAGTCTGTCGTGTTGACTCGGTTATGAAGATCTTCACTGACGTGAACGAGCAGCTTGACGCTCACAGCTATCCGGCGACGACAGAGGAACTCATCCAGGAATACGGCGACCTCGAACTCGCGTTATCCAACGGAACGGAGACGCTGGGAACCATGCTCTCGCGGCTCGACAACCAGACGTTTGATGATGCAGAAGCGGCCCGACTCGCAGCTTACAGCGTGGTCAGTGACAAGGCCATCGGCCGGAAATTCTACTCTGACCGTGATCCGTTCGACCCTGGTGAAGAAGGATCTGAACCGCTCTCGTTCTAGGAATTGATTGTTAATTGTAGTTCAGGCGTTAATTCTCTTTCCTAATGGAGTACTTCCGTAGGGTGGATACTACTTATGCCGGTCCAGGAGGTCGGCAGAGCGCTCCCACTCGTAGTCTTCCTCGAAGTAGCGTTCGGCCAGTGGTGTCTCTGGCATCTCGCTTGTGTCGATTTTCTCCTGTTGGTAGGAATGGCGACCCTCTTCGACAAAGAAACGCCCCGTCAGCACCTCGCCCTCATAGAGTTTGTCCTCAGTTTCGTGCATCATCTCTGCGGCTTCGCGGCGGTCGTTCACGTCGAAGTCATAGTCTTCGGATTGTTGAACGTCGGTGTAGGGAACGTACTGTTTTGCGTCCTTGTTCCACGTCGGACACTGCGTGAGGAAGTCAATATGGGCGAACCCGTCGTGTTCCATCGCCTCGGCGAGGATTTCGGTCGCTTGCCGTGGATTCACTGCTGCCGTCCGGGCGATGTAGGATGCCCCAGCTGAGAGCGACATCGATAGTGGCCGCACGGGATCTTTCGCCGAGCCATGGGGCTGGGTCTTCGATTTGTGGCCCTTGGGACTGGTAGGCGAGGTCTGGCCCTTCGTTAGCCCGAAGATCTCGTTGTTGAACACGATATACAGCATGTCGTGGTTCTCACGGGCAGTGTGCATGAAGTGATTCCCACCGATACCGTAGCCGTCGCCATCGCCGCCAGCAGCGATCACTTCGAGACCGGGATTTGCCAACTTCGCCGCCCGCGCGACCGGCAGCGCGCGTCCGTGAATCGAGTGAAAACCATACGAGTTGAAATAGCTCGATAGCTTGCCCGAACAGCCGATGCCCGTTACCAATAAGGTTTCATCGGGTGTCCGGCCAATCTCGGGCATTGCGCCTTTCAGCGCCTTCAGTACCGCGAAGTCGCCACAACCTGGACACCACGTCGCCTGTGGCTCGATACCCGGAGTGAATTCGTTCTGGTCGATCTCTCGTTCCTCACCGATTGCGTTGAATGCACTCATGAGTTAATCACCTACCGCCGGCTCGATCCGTACCTGTGCTGTCGGTGGCTCGCCTCCACCGTTGATCTGAATCTCGAATCCCTCGACGATTTCGGCTGGCTCAAAGGGATTGCCGTTATATTTGAGCAGACTCGACATCTTGGAGCCGAACCGCCCCAACTCTTTCTGGGTGAGACCACGGAACTGCGCGGTCGCGTTCATCTCGACCACCAGTGCCTTATCAACACTTTCCAAGAACTCGGTAACACCATCTTTCGGATACGGCATCAGGCTACTCACACCCAAAGCTTTCACCGAATGGCCCGCATCAGTCAGCCGATCAACCGCCTCCTCGACGGTACCTTGCTGGCTACCCCATGTGATGAGGCCGTATTCGGCGTCGTCGGGACCGTAGGTAGTCTGGTGGCTTTCGTCTTTGCTGTCGAGATCGTCACGGATGGCTTCGAGTTTCCTGAGACGACGGTCAACCTGATACACTCGGTTGTCGGGGTCCTCTTCGATGTGACCCTGTGGGGTATGCTCGTTACCCGACGCGAGGAATCGACCCTCTTTCTGGCCGGGAATCGTACGCGGACTGACGCCGTTTTCAGGATCGTACTGGAAGCGATTGAACGTGCCCGATTCGTGGTGGGCTGCTTCTTTGATTTCATCCTCTGTAAGTACGCTCCCGAGGTCGGGGTTCGGCTTGCGGTCGAAAAAGGAGGCCGGAAGGTTCACAAGTTCGCCAGAGAGTTTCTGGTCGATGACAACAATCGCGGGAATCTGGTATTCGTAGGCAACTCGGAATGCCTCGCGGGTCTGTTCGTAGGCCTCTTTCACTGTACCGGGCGCGAACACTACTCGGTTCGAGTCGCCCTGACTCGTATAGAGAACATGCTCTAGGTCACCCTGTTCGGGTTTCGTGGGCATCCCGGTTGAAGGTCCGGCGCGCATCGCCTCCACAAGGACAATGGGGGTTTCGGTCATCTCCGCGAGTCCCAACGGCTCAGACATGAGTGCAAAGCCCCCGCCCGAGGAACCACTCATCGCTTTCACGCCCGCGTGGCTCGCGCCGATAGCAAGTGACGCGGCGGCAATCTCGTCTTCGACCTGTTCGGAAATCCCACCGAAGTTCGGTAGGTTCTGGCTCATGATCGTGAACACGTTGGTCCACGGCGTCATCGGATAGCCCGCGATGAATCGACAGCCCTCGTCGAGTGCGCCGTAGGCAACTGTGGTACTCCCAGTCATGAGGACCTGTTCTTCGTCGTGGCTACCTTCGGGAATCTGGAGGTCATGAGTGAACTTCCGGTCGGCCATATCCTCATAGGCCTCTTCGATGATAGTAATGTTCGCTTCCAGCACGTCACCGGACATGGCGTCGCTCATCAACTCCTCGATGGGGTCAGTATCCATCCCCAGCAGAGAGGCGGTCGCACCAACACCCGCCGTATTGCGCATAACCTCACGACCGTGTTCGCGTGCAAGCGAGCGCAGGTCGAGTGGATAGACGTGCCAGTCATTCTCCTCCACTCGTTCCTCGAATCCATCGACGTCTTCGATGTCGATCAGGCCCTCATCGTAGACGATCACGCCGCCCTCGCGGAGTTCGTCCAGATTTTCCGTGAGTGGCTTCACCTCTTCTTCGCCGTAGTAGGCCATTCCGCTTGCTTGAGGGTTGCGCGCGAAGCTGTCGCCGAGCGCGAGCAGGAAATTGTACCCGTCACCGCGCGATTTGACCGTATCCGCGCCCGCACGAATCTCGGTGTAGGTGTGCCCGCCGCGGATACGGGAGGGGTAATGCCGATGAGTGAAAACATTCAGCCCCGAACGCATCAGCGCCTTTGCGAAGTTCTGGCTGGTCGAGTCGATTCCATCACCGGACCCACCGGCGATTCGCCAAATAAGTTCTGGTTTCGTGTCTAGATCAGTCATGGCTGACTCCTGTAGATCGTAGGTTCGATATGCAGCGACTAATAGGTACGCCATAGGATAAATGTCGATGAGATACATTACCGAACATCATCGGGGGAAGTGATACTCAACTGTCCTGCGTGGACCCGACTGAGGTCCGTATCAATGCCCACACGATCTGCCGAAGCGACGTGGAATGGATCGCTCAAGAACGGAGAGGGTTCTGTCGCCCTCGAAAGCGGCGCGTTCGAAGGTCCATACTCGTTCGCGTCTCGATTCGAAGACGCGAACGAAACGAACCCGGAGGAACTCATTGGCGCTGCCCATGCCGGTTGTTTTGCGATGGCGCTCTCACTGGAGCTTGGCGACGCTGGCTACGAACCGGAGCGCCTCGATGCCGAGGCACAGGTTCATCTCGATCCGGATGCGTTGGCTATCACCCGCGTCGATCTCACAGTCGAAGGGACTGTTCCCGACGTCGACGAGGACGTATTTCTCGACATCGCCGAGGGGGCGAAGGAAGGGTGTCCTGTATCGAAAGCGCTGGCCGGGACGGATATCGGCCTGACCGCAACGCTGATCGAGTAAACGACACCGACACCTCGGCGTATCGACGACGCTCACATGCGTCGGTTACTGCTGTTCGTCCGATGGACTCGATAGGAACAGTTCGGCCGTCGTCTGAAGCTCAGACCACGCTACATACTCCTTCCGGAGGGCGGTAGTTGGTGACTCCAGCAGTTCGGCGACGAGCGCGTCAGCTAACTCCTCGATAATCGCGTGCTGTTCGTCGGTGAGTTCAGCGTGAGTTTCGAGCATACTGAACGCGGTTTCGAGTTCTCGCTGTTTGATTTCGTCTGCCCGAGCGTGGATACGGTCGATAATAACCCGTTGCGCCGGTGGGTGCTTGGACGTGATAACTGGCAACGAACAGCTGCGATGCTCGGTATCGAAGTCAGGCCCCACGTTTGTCATCTGAATTTCTTTCTCGATGGTGGATTCGTGTGTGGTTTTCTGGAGCGGGTTCGAGAAACGCTCGGTCTCCCTTCGGTTTAGCCGTGGTGGATTCGCGGAGGCAGACGCCAGTTGATTCGGGGCGTCGGTTGAGTGGATCGTGTTTTGTGGCTACTCGATATAGACCCGGGTCACGTGCCCACCGCAACCGCACTGTTCGATGTACTCCCACTCGATATCGCCATCGAACTTGTCTGTGAGTGCCTCGAAGAGGAATCCCGAGGGATGGCCGTGATTTGCGTGCGTGACCAAATTCACATGGTGACCTGATGCAGTGTGCCGTACTGCATCGAGTCCCTGGGTGACAACGAGATCGCGGTCATCGGCGTGGTGAGGTTTTTCGAGGTTTGCAGACCACGAATTGTGGTGGACGTGATCCGTGATGGGTTCGACTTCGCTGTGTGACACTGCTGTCATATGTATATATCGGCTTTCAACTGAGGAAAGCGAATCGCCGAACGTGTTCGGAGCGATGAATTCGGTCGAGACCAATCGCCACGTAGCGAACATCTTCGGCAACGTGTTCGTATCCAATCGGCGGATACCGACCACATGGTCGCTGTAGAAGACTATCTCACGGATACGGCAGCACCCACTGATCGACCTCGGGAAATTCTCGACGCCAGCGAGCTACCGCCGCCGCAACCGCTCCAAAACACGCTCGAACGACTCGTTGAACTAGATGATGAGACTGTGTTGGTGCAACTGAATGATCGGGCACCACAGCACCTCTATCCGAAGCTCACCGACCGTGGGTACGAATACGATACGGTTGACACGGAACTCGGTGTTATCACCACTATCTGGCGACCGTAGCAGTGGTCAAAATCTGTCTTTTCCGATTTCAATCAAAATAGCTGATAGATATAACCGGAGCCGCGCGGAGGGACCGATCAAGGGCTACCCGATCATAATCAAATCCACGGATCGAGCTTCTCATAGCCTCGGAGGTCATCACGAGAGGGGTACTGTGAGATAACTTTCCGAATCCCGCTCACGATCTGCTCCGACCGAAGTTCGTTGTCAAAGACGAGAATGATTCCCTCGTGTTCGTCGTCATCGAGTCCGCGGAAGTCCGTAACATTACTCGTCACCAGAATTTGGTCGTGATCCCGAGCATAAGGAAGGATGTCGGCGAAATCCTTCGCTCCAAGCCAGAGGGCATCCTTTACAGGCTCCGCCGCGATGTGTTCTCCATCGAGTTGATAGGCTACCTCTGGCTCGATACACTCGTCGATCAAAAACGCCCAGCGTGAAACCATCGAGGACTAATTTGGCGGGGTGACACCCGATGGGCGGTCGACGTCGACGGAGTTGTATGCCTCCTGACGCTTATCTCGGAGTTGCGCCATCTCGTCGGAATGATCGTAGTAGAACGCAAGGGCGTGATAGACATCCGCGAGATCGAGATCGAACGTCTCCGCGACACTCTCTGGGCTGTCGCCGCGCCCTTTGACCTTATCGAAGATCTGAATGACAGAGATACGTCTCCCAACGATGTGCGGTTCAGACATCAGGTCGCGGGCGATTCGTCCTGTCGTAGTCGCCATCTCTGTTGTACTGGTACTGCCGCTTGCGCAATAGCACTTGTGGTTGTGTCCGAGAAGACGGTCTATACCTATCACAGACGTACTATTACTTCTTCGGTAGCTTTGCGACGAATTCGTTTACGTCGCGTTGTTCAACTTCGTACCGTTCGGCGTCAAACTCCGGAACTTCGGCTTGCATCTCGTAGAACAGTGGCTTCGGTTCATGGTCATTGATCAACGTCAGAACTTCGCCGTCTTCCAGTTCGTCGAACGTGTCGTGTATCTTCGGATGGCGCTCAGCAGGCGGGATATCGCGGAGATCGAGCGTGTGTTCTGGCATGCGCTTGCTTATACTTGTGTTCACAACGAATCTGTTCCCCCGAATATATTCGGTCAAGCGTGCATAATCGTTACACGCCACTCGTCGTCCGTGACGTGGGCGGTATCGTATCGGAACCCACGTTGTTCGAGGACGTTGTAGAGCGGTTCGGGTTCGAAGCTATTGATGAGGATGAGACGGTCGTCATCGTCGAGGTCGTCAAGCGCTGCCATGATCTCGCTGAACGGTTCACCATCGATGTCGCGGGCATCAAGCTCGTGCGTATTGCCGGTGGTAGGTTCTGTGGCCATCGAGCATTCCTTTATCGGTAGCGATACTGTTCTTTCCGCCGATGATGTTCGTCTGCACTCACCGTTTGAGAATCGGGATAGGGAGAGAGCATCGAATCAGATACTCGTGTCGTCTGCTGCTCCTACCAGCCGCGAGTGGCTCCAGATCACTATCGAATGGACCAACCCCGAAAACGTCACGACCCACGCGAGGAGGGCAGCGTAGACGAACCAGTGCGGGATGATTCCGAGAAACGAAAGCGCTGTTTCCGTTGCCAGCCGTTCGGTGCTGACTGTGTACATGCCGAGAGGAAAGACCATTCCCCAGTAACTCGGGTCGTATCCTCGACGAGTATGTGGAAGGGCAACGTCGCCGAGAACGTGCCGCCAGCCGCCGAGCGCAACCAACATTGGTATCCACCACGTCGCAGTCGCCCAGAACAGCAGCGTGAAGCCGCGAAGGAACGGTTCGAGGTCCGTGAGGAACAGCCAGCGTGAGTCACGGGCCAGCAACGTTGCGCCAGCTAGCGTCGTAATAGCGACCGCGCCGGTATTGATCCAGTATGGCGGGCCTGCTGCGGTCGGTTCGAGACCGAGAAAGACCAGTCGATAGATGACGAGCGTGATGAGGACAAAATAGAGCATCCCGCCGAGCAGATACAGCGCGAGCGCACCGAACAGAACGAATCGTTCTATGCTCCCGAGTGTCGGTGCGACGAGCGCCCCGAGGACTGCCACCGACTGCGTGGCGACCGTGATGAGCAACCAGCCGCCGTGAATACCCTCCGCGGGCGGTTCATCACGAGCCTGAACGGTAAGCGCGATAAACACCGCATAGACGAGAACGAACCAGAGTACGGTCCCGAGCACCAACAGCCCAATGCTCCATCGAGTGATGCCAACGAACTGGACGCCCGCGCTCCCGAGAATGCAGGTTGCAGCGACCGCAGTGAGGAGACTTAATCCTGTGTCGTAGTCGGCGACATCGGTAAGAAACACCTCCGGGTATAGTCCAAGGCGGAGGACGGTCAGTGCTGTTACGACGACGTAGGCGATGCCTGTCAGCACGAATAATACGTCCCCGATATACTCGAATCCCTGCGTGCGGGCCGCAATGGCGACGATACCAGTCGCCATCACGAACCCAAAGTGGGCAGGGTCGAACGCCTTGATCACTCGGCCAGCTTCCATCTCTGTTAATCTCAATGAGGCGTTAAATGGTCGCGGGGTAGCGAACGAGACGAGCGGCGGTCAACGCCCATAGACAGGATCACACTTGCGCAGTCGATCATCGAGTGGGTTTCGGAACGAACGCTCCAGACGAGACGAACCGCTACTGGCTGACATGGGAACGCGGTCTGTGTCCAGCACCGATGGCGACACCGTTCGTGTCCGAATTCTACGTCCGCGGTCGAATCGACGTTTCCGAATGAGTCGGGATATCGATCAGATATCAGCACTATTTGGATAGTAGTGGAGAACATCATCGCGCCAACCACCGTACCCCTTTCCGATGTCCTCGAAGTCTTCGACGAACTCGATTCCGGTGACCCACTTCGCCATCTTATAGCCGAGTTGGCTCTCGATGCGGACGCGGTAAGGCGCACCGTGAGCCACAGGCAGATCATCGTCGTTCATCTCGTAGGCGAGAATCGAACGGGGTTCTTCGGCTTTGTCCATCCTGATCGCCTCGTAGTAGTAGTCGGTTATGCCGGGATTTTTCGCTTCAAACGGGCCGTCTTCTGAATACTCCCATTTCTCATCAAGTGTCCGAAAGACGAGCCATTCGGCGTTGTCGTGCGGTTCACAGCGTTCCATGATCGCCGACAGCGGGACGCCGCCCCACTTCGCGTAGTAGGTCCATCCTTGGATGCAGTCGTGGCGGGTGATGTGGCGCTGTACGTCCATTTCACGGATATCCTCGTGAGTAAGTTCTAGTTCGTTCTCGACGAGTCCGGTCACGGTCACTGTCCAATCCTCGAATTCGTTCTCGTAGTGTTCGCGGTACTCGTCATTGCGCGGTGGCTTGCCGTTCACCCGCGCGAACTCGGAGTGCTCGTCGATGTCATCGCCATCGACGAATGAGACGTGGTGGAACAGCTTTTTGAGGAGCGGATCGACGCCGATTTCGAGCCAGTCCTGCGTCCGGTAGGGCTTCTTAATTGAAATCCAGGTTGCCAACGCCGCGAACCCAAACACGATAACCACCCCAAGGATGGTCAGCGCAATTGTCAGCTCTCTAGGGGCGGATACGCTTCCGAGAACGATTTTGCCCATCTCATGCCAGAAACCGTGAGCAGCGACTAACGCGACGTGACCGACCAAAAAGAGGTTGAACACGATGAAGCCGATGAAGTGGAGGCTACGGGATAACTGGCGGTTCCCGGCAAACCACTTTGGGAAATGTGCTCGAAACGCGGGGGCCTGCAACAGACCAGTGACGATCATTACCGGTGAAAGGATAAAAATCACGGCGAAGTACGTGAGCTGCTGGAGGGCATTGTAGCCAGCTGCATGAGGAATCTGCAACTGAGCGTAGGTGACCAGTGCATTCCATGCTTGCGGGAAGATCGTCCACGAGGTAGGAACGAGGCGCTGCCACTCGCCGGAGACAGCCAGTCCGCCGACGTAGAATAGGCCTGTAAGCGTCCAGCCGAGCGCGCCCCAGAAATGCCAGTGCCGGCCCATCCCGAGTCCGTCACGACCGGGAAGCGAGATGAGCGGCGATGGGGCGTCGATCTCGTCTTCGGCGGTCCAAAGATCCTCACCGTCGATAACCTCTTTGTCGAAGTTCGTCGAACGCTTCTCGTCGCCGACGCGGAGCCACTCGTCGCCCGGTGTCCCGTTGTCGTCCCAGTAGAGCTTTGGGTGGGACATGAGTATCTCATAGCCGCTGCGAAATAACAGAATAATGAAGAAGAAATTGAACCAATGCGTAATCCGGAGCCACCACGGGTAATCGAGGGCCATGCGAGTGTCCATAATCGTACCAGTGAAATAGGTGTCGGCGAACATGTTCGCATACAATTTATTCTTCTACTGGAAATTTAACCGACTTCAGCGATATATAAGTGACCTCGTAACCTACGCAAGATCATGTACGAAGTCGTACTCGGCGTAGATACCAATGAAGAACGTGCCCAGGCCCAAGCAAAGACAGTTGCCACTCTCCCTCAAGATCCAGAGAATCTTCATGCGACGATTCTCCATGATTTTACGGACAATCCAGCCGGTGCGTCAGTCCATCAGATCGGTGCTGTGCGCCATGCAAAAGAAGAACTCGAAGAAACCGGAATTGATGTCACACTGACCGAATCCAGTGGTGATCCTGCCACCGAGATCATCAACGCAGCTGATGAGATTGATGCGGACATGATCTGCGTCGCTGGTCGAAAGCGTACTCCCACTGGCAAGGTACTCTTCGGAAGTGTTACTCAGGCCGTTATTCTGGCGACTGATCGGCCAGTACTCGTATGCAGTGCTGCAGACAGCGATTAATCGGGAACTTTCTCGATACCGCGGGCCATGTATCCGACGATGATATCGACGCCCGCCTCCCGCAACTCGCTAACGCGGCCATTGACCTGCTCAGTGGTGCCAACAAGAGCGAATGCGTGACTGGCGTTTAGCAATATTTCACGCACACGCCCGACAGCCGTGCTGTCTGTCGGTATTCCATCGGCTGTTCTCATCTCATGAGATGCCGACTGTTCCGTTGCGCAGTCGGAGAGCGCAGCCGCGACAGATTGGCGTCGGGCGACATAGCTCCCGAGCGCATCGAGGATCGTATCCTCGTCGTCGGTAAGTACGACCGGTGCATACACGGCGAGTTCTCCTTCGAAGCCCGCTGCGCGTAACGACTGGAGATCGCGTTCAGTGTCCTGCGAGAGCAGTTCGAACTGCGTACCGCCCGCGGCCAATGCAACCCGTTCGATTCCCTCCGTGCCGATCCAGGCGTCGGGCGCACGAGTGCGGGCTGCGTGCAATCGAGGTGCAATCGCGCGCCGCTGCTCGGCTTCAGTGAGATATGCCGAATGACCGGCAACGAGTACCCGCCTCACGCTTGTCGGCAGGCGCTTGGCTACTGTATTGTCGCCCAATGGATCGAAGCCATCCGCCCGAACAGGGGTCGTGAGTCTGA